>DAORIO010000011.1:0-19247 GCA_035438585.1 Minisyncoccota bacterium
AATTGCTCTTTCAAGACAAGTTATTCCTCGTGAAGAATTGGAGTTAACTGTTCGAGATTTCTTTTTGAAGTGTTTTAAAGAAAAAATATATGACATTGATCCTCGAATCGACGAAGTTTTGGAAATTGTAAACCTGAAGGGCCACGAAAAAGTACACGACCGAATTATGAAAACTTTTTCTGGTGGTCAACAAGCACGTCTTCTTTTGGCTTCAGCCTTGATTCAAAATTCAGATGTATTATTGCTCGATGAACCAACAAACAATTTGGATAAAGAAGGAATTGCTCATCTGACAGATTTTTTGGTCAATTACAAAAAGACAGTTATTGTTATTTCTCACGATGCCGAATTCTTGAATGCTTTTACTGACGCTGTTTTGTATTTAGATGTTTACACTCGAAAGATAGAACAGTATGTCGGAAACTACACAGATGTGCGAGACCAAATCACTGCGCGAATGGAAAAAGAAAATAGAAAGAACGCACAGCTCTCAAAAGAAATCCAAGCCAAAAAAGATCAAGCAAATGCTTTTGCGATGAAAGGAGGAAATTTGCGATTGGTTGCAAAGAGAATGCGAGACTTGGCGGCAGATTTGGAAGAAGAAAAAGTTGATGTTCGAAAAGAAGATAAAACTATTCGTCCTTTTACTATTCCAGTTCAACCTGAAATAAATGGTGATTTAGTGACACTTACTTCTGTTTCTATTTTTAAAAATGGAAAGCCAAAAAAATTGAAAGTAAATATAAAACTCCGAAAGAAACAACATTTACTTCTCTCTGGACCAAATGGAATTGGAAAAAGTACACTACTTGAATCTTTGGCAAGTGGTCACGCAGAAGGCGAGACTTTGGCAAAAGATGTCCGAGTAGGATATTACAGGCAAGATTTTTCAACGCTCGATTTCAATCAAACAGCACTAGAGTCTTTGTCAGACGCGTCTTTCAAAGTTACTGGGCGCGTTGATCAAGAAAGAATTCGAGCGACAGCGGCAGGATTTTTGATAACTGGAGATATTATAAATACAAAAATTGGCTCTCTTTCTGAAGGGCAAAAAGGGTTGGTTGCATTCGCAAGACTAGTGATTGAAAGTCCGGGAATTTTGATACTTGATGAGCCGACAAACCATATAAACTTTAGACATTTGCCTGTTATCGCCAAAGCGCTCGATGAATATGAAGGAGCTATGATACTTGTTTCTCACGTACCAGATTTTGTTGAACAAATAAGAATTGATGAAAAGCTAGATTTAGGGAAGGAATAAAATGGAAACAGATTTTGTTTGGGATGTTGTAGTAATTGGTGGAGGCCCTGCGGGTATGATGGCTGCGGGTCGTGCGTCCGAGCGACGAAGAAAAGTTCTCCTTTTGGAAAAAAATAAAACACTTGGAAATAAACTCCTAATTACAGGGGGTGGAAGATGTAATGTTACGAATAACAAAACTGATATTCGAACAATGCTTTCAAAATACAAAAGCAATGATAAATTTCTTTTTTCAGCGTTTTCGCAGTTTGCAGTCAAGGAAACAATAAACTTTTTTAGAGACCGGGGCGTAGAATTCAAAGAAGAAAATGATGGACGAATGTTCCCAAAAACAGAAAAAGCAGAAACTATTTGGAAAACGCTTGTTGAATATATGAACAAAGCTGGTGTGACGGTTGAAACTGGGGCAAATGTAAAAGCTATAAACCACAATACATCAAACAAAGAATTTATGATCTTTTTGTCATCTGGAAAAATAATAAAGGCAAAAGCTTGTATTGTAGCCACTGGTGGAACATCTCGACCTGAGACTGGTTCAACGGGCGAAGGGTTTTTATGGCTTAAAAATCTAGGACATAAAATAGTTGAAAGTGATGTGTCTTTGGTCCCAATCGCCCTTAAAGATGTCTGGGTCAAAAAAGCAACCGGCGTAACACTGACAGACATAAAACTAACTACATACAAAAACAAGGTAAAACAAAAATCATATAAAGGAAAATTACTTTTTACACATTTTGGAATAAGTGGTCCAACTGTTTTGAATATGAGTCGTGACGTTGGAAATTTGCTTTTGCGATCTGAAGGCGAAGAATATGAAAATAAAAAACAAAGCACAGTAACAATTTTGCTTGATATGTTTCCAAGTCTTGATTTGGGAGAGCTTCGAAAAAAGATTCAAGAAATTTTAATAAAAGATAGCAATAAGAAAATAAAAAATTCTCTTTCGCCTTTTATACCTTCGGCCTTGGTTTTGCCGATACTTGCTCAGGTGGGAATTGATGGAGATACACCAAACCATTCAGTTCGAACAGAACAAAGAAAATCGCTGGTTGATTTTTTAAAAGCAATACCGTTTAGTGTTTCAGGTTTGCTTGGAAAAGATAAGGCAATTATTTCCTCAGGCGGTGTAGTACTTGAACAAGTTGATTTCAAAACTATGCAATCAAGAGTTGTTCCAAATCTATTTTTAATAGGAGATGTTTTAAATATTGACCGGCCATCTGGTGGATATAGTCTTCAGTTGTGTTGGACAACAGGCTTTGTTGCGGGAAATAGTTGTTAAGAGGCTAATCCACAGTCCTATAGCGCCAAAAGGGGGCAAGTGGTATAATTCGAATATCTTTAACAGATTAATTTAATTTAAATATGCCAGCAAAAGCAAATTCTGCATTTATGAAGCCAATGACAATTAGCGCTGATCTAGCACTAGTTGTTGGGAAAGGTCCTATGCCTCGAAGTGAGGTTGTTAAAAAGATATGGGCTTATATCAAGAAGCACGACCTTCAAGACCCAAAAAACAAGAGAAATATCAATGCTGATGAAAATCTTAAAAAAGTTTTCGGAGGTAAGGCTATGGTAAACATGTTTGAAATGACAAAGCTTGTTTCAAAACACCTTTCATAAATCTATTTTAAAAAGCACCTCGATTTCGAGGTGCTTTTTATTTTGGTATAATTAATACATGTTTAATAAAAGTCTTAATAAAATTATATTATCAGTTCTATTTTTTAGTTTATTTTTTGGAGTTGCTGTTGCTCAAGAAGAACCACGAGACACAACTCCACCCACGATTTCTAACGTTGATATATTTTTAACATCCGGGGTTAATGTTTCGGTTACTTGGAATACAAATGAAATAGCTACCTCTGTTGTTAGGTATGGACTAAGTCCTGATAATTACGAATTTTATGGTTACGGAGGAGATACCTTGAACCATATTATAAATCTGAATGATTTATCTCCCGGTAAAGAATATTTTTTTGAAATAATATCAGCTGATGAGTTTGGAAATGAGTCTGTCGTTTCTGGTGTTAGTTTTTCGACTGAAGATTTTTGTTCTTTTCCTCCCAAGGTGCTTTTTTTGAATATTGAGCAATCAACAAATAATGCAAATTTAGACTGGGAGACAGATATAATTTCTGGTTTTGTTTTGAGGTATGGAATTTCTGGAGAGGGTGCAATTGCTCAGATTGAAAATATTGCCGACCTTAGTAAAAAACACGAACTATTTTTGGAAGGTTTGGAGCCAAATAAGGATTATTTTGTAGAAATAATTTCTACAAATGAGTTAGGTATTTCTGGTGATAGTGAGATGTATTATTTTAGAACATTGAGTGATCTAGGTGATGGTGGTACTTCTGGTGACGGTGTTGGTGAGACAAGTCAACCATCTTTGGGTGGCGGAAGTCACGAGCATGCTGTTGAAATAAAAGAAGAACCATGTGACGACCCAGCTGTAATTGAACCCCTTAAAATATCTGACCCTCTTTATTCAAATAAACCCCAAAATATAAAAGCTGTTGCATTAGATAAAATCATTGTTTTGAGCTGGACTCTTCCTGTAAATAAGGAATATCAAAAAATAAAGATTATCAGAAATGATAAAAATTACCCTAAAGATTTAAGTGACGGTGTTGTTGTGTATGATGGGTCAGCAGAAACTATTAGTGACATAAATCTAATAAATAGTAAGACTTATTATTATGCAATGTATTCGTATGATAATAGTAATAAAACAACAGAACCTGTTTTATTCTCATTCGCACCTTATAAAGAGACAAGGCATTTTCATGTTTTAAATGTTTCAAATTTTAATTTATATGATTTTTCTGAGTTTCTAAAAAGTAATTTAAAGTTAGGCGACAAAAATGATGAAGTAGGACATCTGCAAGAGTTACTTGCAATTGACCCAAGTATTTATCCGGAAGGGTTGGTTACAAATTATTTCGGGCCATTAACAGAAAATGCTGTTAAAAAATCACAAGAAAAAGCGGGCCTTGCTTTGACAGGGCAGGTGGATGAAAAAACAAGAGAGGTGGTCATTTTAAATTCTGTAAAACAAAAAATAACTGAAAGGAATGATATTGTTGAAATAAAATATTTATCTACAGACATGAAGCAGGGAATAAAAGGTGAGAATGTTTCTTATCTTCAAAAGTATCTAATCGCTAAGGGGTTTTTAAAAGAAGGATTTTCAACTGGTTATTTTGGCGATATGACAAAAAAAGCAATTATAGATTTTCAGCAAAAAAATAGTATAATTCCGGCAAGTGGTTATGTTGGTCAAAAGACTAGAGCAAAAATTTTAGAAGATATTAAAATAACAGATTATTTAAAATAAATATATGAAAAAAGGATTTAAAGCAAATATAGAAGATTTATCGCAAGAAAATACTAATTTTAGAAAGGTTCTATATACAGGCGCGCATTCGCAGTTGGTCTTGATGAGCTTGCTTCCAGGAGAAGATATTGGAATGGAGGTTCACAAAGAAAACGATCAATTTTTTAGATTCGAAGAGGGTTCTGGAAAAGTGGTAATTGATGGAACTGAATATGAAGTAGAAGACGACGATGCAGTTGTTGTTCCTGCGGGATCAGAGCACAATGTTATAAATACAAGTGAATCAGAATCATTAAAATTCTATACAATTTATTCTCCAGCGCACCACAAAGACCAGATAGTGCGTGCTACAAAAGAAGAAGCAATGGCAAATGAAGCAGATTTTGATGGCCAAACTACAGAATAAAACTTTTTCTGAAAAGGTTCTAGATGTTGTTAAAAATATTCCAAAAGGGAAAGTTTTAACTTATATGAAAGTAGCAAAACTTGCTGGAAGTCCAAATGCTTCACGTGCCGTTGGGAGTATCTTGAAGAAAAATTACAATCCAAAAATTCCATGCCATAGAGTTATTCGTTCTGATGGAAGTCTTGGAAACTATAATCGTGGGAATAGTGAAAAAGAAAAAAAGCTAAAAGCTGAAGGATATATAAAATAAAAAGACCCAATGTGGGGTCTTTTTATTAAATTAAACTAAGAGATTTCAAAAATTTGTTTAATTCATCACCTTCAATTTTTCGGTACTGACCTTGTTTTAGGGGGCCGAGTTTTATATTCATAATCCTTACTCTTTTTAGATCTGTGACTTCTTGGAAAAGTGCTGAGCACATTCTTCTAATTTGGTGTTTTTTTCCTTCAGTCAAAGTTATTTTAAATTTATTATCATCTAAAATTTCAACTTTACACGGCTTAGTTATTTCTTCGTCTCCTTCCATTTTTACACCTGATTCCATTTTTTGTTTGAAACTCGATCTTAATTTTTCTTTTGTTGTGACATTATATTCTTTGTCATGTTCGTATTTGGGCGACAAAAGTCTATCTGTTATTCGGCCATCGTTTGTAAGAATGATTAGGCCATGCGAATCTTTATCTAGTCTTCCAACAGGGAAGACTCCTTGGATTGGAAAAATGTCTGTTATATCTTTTGCATCTTCTGTTCCAGAATGGCTTACAATACCCTTCGGTTTGTTAAAAGCAAAATACATAAAGTTTTGTTTTTTCTGAATACCTCGCACTTCTACTTTGTCGTCTTCATTTACCTTATCACCAAGTACAGCAAGTCTTCCATTTATGAAAACTTTTTTCTGGGCCACGAGATCATCAGCCCCTCTTCGGGTTGAGTAATTTTTGAGGGCGAGGTATTTGTTTATTCTTACCGGGTATTGTATTTCTTCCATATATTTCGCGAGTATAGCATTAAAAAATAAAAAAGCACTCAATTTTTGAGTGCCCTTATTTTATTTCTCTTTCCTTGCTCGAATATTTCTTCTTCTTCTTCTTTAAATTTTTCGTGCTCTTTGCCTGCTTTTCTAAATGCATAAACGGCAACTAATAATACTAATAATCCAAAGAATGCTAAAAGAATAATCCGGGTAAGTTGTGGGTCAAGGATCGTTTGTGGGTGGATTCGTGCGACAATGAGTTCGTAGATCATATATGTTTAAGGTTTGAATATTTTATATAATATTTTTTAAATAATTGCAATTTTGGGCTGATCGGTTGACTGTATGGTAATTATTTCTATAATAAATTTGAATAAAGAACCTAAATAAACCTTAAAATTTAAGCTTATGAGAACCAAAAAGTATTCTACAGAAAAGGATGGAGAATTTCATGAAGAAAAGCCTAGGAAGAAAAAACTTTATAAAAAGAGAACCTCTTTCAAGAAGTTGAAACTAGTTTTTTATTTAATCTTTAGAAGACCAAAACCGTCACAAAGAAAGGGTCCTGGTGATTTAATTTTGGAATTTCTTCCAATTCCAGAGTGTGTAAAAAATTCTTCATTTTTTGTTTTGAGGCTTGTCAAAATGTGGGCCATGCGTACGAATAAAGAAACCGAGCCGACGAATGAAGAGTTGAGTAAAATTGAAAAGGAGTTTACTTATTTAAGTGTTGCTTAGTCAAAAGCAAAGACCGTCTCTGGCAGGGGGCGGTTCTTTTTAATGGTTTGTCCACAAAAACACTTAAAATGTCAAACTTTTTAGTATATATTTAGAGGGTATATTGGGTTTTTATTAAGTATTGACAAAAAATGCTATATATAATATAATAGCAACAAATGTTTTTATTTAAGTTTTAGTCGAAGATTTGCTTTTAATGAGGGCAAAAAATTATTATTTATTTTATTAAAAAGTTTTATGACAGAAAAAATTCTTAAATTGACTCTAAGAAAAAGTGCAACGCTATTTTTTGTAGCGATTTTTGTGTTTTCTACAGGGTTCAATCTTTCAATGCCGTTTGTTGCATATGGTGACGAAACAGTAGACACTCCATCTCCGCTAACAACCGTTGAAGAGGTCGAATCTAGTTTGACAGTTGAAGATGTTGTTGATTCTGAAAGTGTTTCAACTGGTGAAGTTCTTGGAGAAGAATCACTAGATTTTAATAACATTAGAAATAACGAAGGTGGTCAATCTGGTGTTGGTGATGAAGGTGTTGACCCAACAGATCCAGATTCTTCAATTAGAAATGTTTCTGAAAATCAAATACAAGTTTGTATTGATGGAAATACAACTAACTGGAGTGAGACGTATTTTAATAGTCCTGAAGGTCAAGAAATTCTTAACTCTGACCCAGACGACTTTAATTTTCAAGGTCATTGTGAATATGTTGTCACTGAAGAGGTGTGTTATGGAGACATGACTGTAACTAGCAATGGTAGTGAACTTGTTGATGATGGGCCTGCTACTTCTGTAGCAACTTGGGTTCACCCAGGATGGACAGCATCTATACCGGGCGCTACTTGGGTTTGGGAAACTTTTAATATTGTTGACCCAACTGTAGACACAACAAAATTGTTTACTAAATATTTTGTTTTACCTGGCGTTGCTCAAACTGCAACTCTAAAAATTGCGACTGACAATTCTTACAAAGTTTCTATAAATTCAAACTCTGAAGTATACGTTGATGGAGGTGAATTTAATTTCACAGCAGAAGGTCAAGATACTTACACTGGAGATATTACAGATATCGGACCAGCTGATCTTGTTGATTATCTTAATGAGGGTGGAAACACTTTTAATTTTGAAGTTAAAAACTGGGGACTACCTGGGTCAACCGCAGAAACAAATCCTGCTGGATTATTGTATGAATTAAATATTCATTATAAGAAAAACTCATGTGACGACGATAATGAAGATAAGTTTGGATATCTTACTGTAAACAAGGTGGTTAACGGAGGAGATAAAATTGTTAAAGATTTTCCTCTTTATGTTGACGAATCATTGGTTACTTCAGGTGAAGAAAATGAATTTTTAACTGGAACACATTATGTTTCAGAAGATAATCTTCCAGGATATGTTGCAACCTTTTCAGGTGCTTGTTCTGATGAAAATTCTGACGGTATCGCAGAAGTTGTTATTACTGAAGGAAACAAACACGTATGTACAATAACAAATACTTTTGAAGAAGAAGGTGGTTATTGTGGTGATGGAAAAATAAACCAAGATTGGGAAGCTTGTGACGGAGGAGAAAGTTGTACACAAACTTGTCAATTTGAAGATCAGTGTACTGACAAGGCTTTTGCTAAAATAACAATTAATAATGTAATAAAAGACCCTGCGGAAAGTGGAAATATTACTTCAGATATTTATCTTGGCGGATCAGAAAATTTAAATATTTTGCCTTCTGGAACTTGGTTTATGATTTATGATGGAGTAGATTACATTAAAGACACTAGAACAACAGGAAGCGCATATTTCAATGTTCCAGGTGTTGCTGTGCAAAGAGTTGTTACAGCTGGTGTTCCAAAAATTTTAACTGGAATTTATGGACATGATCTTGGTGGAGACACTTTAGAGCATGTAGATGGAACTATTGAGTTTTCAGGAAACACAGGAGCAGTTGCTTTAATCGATGGACCAGGAAGTCTACATCTTGAAAATGGATTTGATGGCACTGGTTTTGGTGGCACAGATCATAACAATGACGAAGTTAGAATAAACGGAGATTCTGTAGAATTTTCTCTTGGAACTATGTCAAAGGGTGATGCATTCTTTGCTCAATTATCTAAACCTGTGTCTTGTGATGGCGGTTACTGTGGTGACGGTGTTGTAAACCAAGATTGGGAAGCTTGTGACGGAGGAGAAAGTTGTACACAAACTTGTCAATTTGAAGATCAGTGTACTGACAAGGCTTTTGCTAAAATAACAATTAATAATGTAATAAAAGACCCTGCGGAAAGTGGAAATATTACTTCAGATATTTATCTTGGCGGATCAGAAAATTTAAATATTTTGCCTTCTGGAACTTGGTTTATGATTTATGATGGAGTAGATTACATTAAAGACACTAGAACAACAGGAAGCGCATATTTCAATGTTCCAGGTGTTGCTGTGCAAAGAGTTGTTACAGCTGGTGTTCCAAAAATTTTAACTGGAATTTATGGACATGATCTTGGTGGAGACACTTTAGAGCATGTAGATGGAACTATTGAGTTTTCAGGAAACACAGGAGCAGTTGCTTTAATCGATGGACCAGGAAGTCTACATCTTGAAAATGGATTTGATGGCACTGGTTTTGGTGGCACAGATCATAACAATGACGAAGTTAGAATAAACGGAGATTCTGTAGAATTTTCTCTTGGAACTATGTCAAAGGGTGATGCATTCTTTGCTTCTTATTCAGCCCCAGAAAATTGTAACGAAGGAGGAGATGATAATGGCGACGGTGATGGAAACGGAGGGGATAATGATGGAGACGGTAATGACGGCAATGGTAGTGGCGGAAATGGAGGAGGTGGTTCTGGTGGTAGCTCATCTAGCTCTTCAGGAACAGTTTTAGGAGATAGTACTGGTAATGGAGATGGAGAAGTTCTTGGTGAGTCATTGGCTTCAACTGGAACAGAAAATGTTTCTTACTTAGTTTTGTCAGCCCTAATACTTGCTTTCCTTGTAGCAACAAAAAGAAAACAAAGCATTATTTAATAAATTAGAAAAGGGCCTTCGGGCCCTTTTCTGTTTAAAAATTATGAGAATAATTGAAAAAATAAAAATATTAGATAGAAGCACTATTGTTATGAGGGTTATTCTTCTTGTTATGGCTTTTTATTTAGTTGTTTTTCCTTATTTCCCAAAATTAGAATATGCTGTTTCTTACTTTAATGAAGACGTAGATCCAAAGAATAATTTACCTATTGAGGTATTGAGCGCCTTTAATAGGGGAGAAAACTTATTGTATATTTCAAAAAGCCAGGTCAATAGAGCTATAATTGAAACTGATAATATAAAAAATATTCATGAAGATGTTTGGATTTGGCCAGATTCAAAGAAACCAAATGAAGGTGGAAATACTGTGCTTTTGGCACACCGTTACGCAAGTATTGGTGGAAATCGTGCCAGTACATTCTATAATCTACCCGAGATGGCCACAGGGGATAAGTCTTATGTTGTCTGGAGTGGTAAAATATACGAATATGAGGTCTTTGAGACTTTTACAGTAGACCCAAGTCATATTGAAATATTACAAAATACTGACGAAAATATTTTGACCATGTTTACTTGTACTCCACTTTGGACATCAAAAGAAAGATTTGTAGTTAGGTCAAAACTTGTAAATGTATGGGAATAATTAAAGAAGATAATTCAAACTTTAAGACGCGTTATGATTTTGTAAAAAATAGATTTTTTGCAACTTTAGCGATGCTTATTCTTGCACTTGGCGCCTATATCTACATAGAGTACAATTATCATGTAAATTTTGAACAAACAACTCAAAATCAATATGATTCAAATTATGAGGAAAATTAGAAATTTCTTAATACCGCACGAAGATAACGGACATGTTCCGCATATTTTTTCTGAAAAAGTATGTATTGGGCTTGTTGCTTTTGTGGTTTTTATTTATGGAACGTCTTTGATTTCTACTTTGTCTATCCGAACAAACGAGCAAGTTGGAGCAGTATATAGTAGTATTTTGGTTGATATGACAAATGAAGCTCGTGCCGAATCAAATCTTCCAACACTTAAAATAAATCCAGTTTTAGTTAAGGCCGCTGAAGAAAAAGCCAAAGATATGGTTGAAAATTCGTATTTTGCACATACTTCACCTAATGGTGTAACTCCGTGGTTTTGGTTTGCAGATGTTGGGTATAAGTTTGCGTATGCGGGTGAAAATTTGGCAGTAGGATTTAATGAGTCATCTCAGGTTCATTCTGGGTGGATAAATTCACCAACTCACAAAGCAAATATTTTATCTTCAAATTTTACAGAAATTGGTATTGCTGTGGCAGACGGATATCACAAGGGAAAACCTGCAACATTTGTTGTTCAAATGTTTGGTAAGCCAAAAACAACAAAATTACCCGTTGTAACAGTAAATACTAGTCCTGCTGAGAGTATTCCAAATGAAAACTTAACGACCACGGTTCTTTCGGCAACGGCTGAGCAAGCGCCTATTGAAATAACAACTATGTACGAAGATAAGTATCTATCAATAGCAAAAGATGAATCACTTGATGTAGTTTCTGAGGTCGTGTCTACCGAAGAAAGTGTTAATACAAACTCTGAAAATTTAAATACACAATTAAGTACTCCAAAAGACAGAGCTTTGGCTAGCCAGCCACTACTTGTTCAATATATTTTTACAATTGTAATGATCTTGAGTTTGTTTTCTCTTATTGCTTTTCTGGTTATGGAATTTAAAGCAAGACATATGAAGCATGCATTGTATGGGATAATACTTTTGACAATTACAGCAGGTCTTTCTTTTGCTAATGAGGCATTGATCGTTCTTCCGGAGCTTTTCTATTAATAAATATTGACTATAAAATACCAAAAATATAAAATATTTTTGGTATTTTATTATTGTTTTAATTAATACTTTTATGAAAATCGATAAAAATATTTTTTCATCAATAATTGCGGGTGCTCTTGGTAGTTTTGTTGTTATTTTAGTATTGGTAATTTTAGCTACAAATTTTAGGTCTCAAATATATAAATATTTCGCAAGTGACTACGTGGAAAGCGTAGGAGATGAGAATGGAAAAAATATCGACATAGATAGCGTTCTTTCGCAGGAATCTTTTGTTGTTTCTGCTGTAAAAAAAGCAACCCCAGCAGTTGTTTCTGTTGTTGTAACAAAGGAGATTCCAAAATATGAAACTTTTTTTGAACAAAGTCCTTTTGGTAATTTTTTTAACATACCAGATATATTTTTTAATACTCCACAGCAGAGGCAAAATGGAACAGAGAAAAAAGAGATAGGTGGAGGTACGGGGTTTTTTGTAACAAATGACGGAATGATTGTTACAAACAAGCATGTTGTTGATGATGAAAACGCAGAATATTCTATTTTAGATAATAATGGTAAAAGTTATAAAGCTAAAGTATTGGCGCGCGATAGCGTTCTTGATATAGCTATTTTAAAGGTTGAGGGGCGAGATTTTGAGTATTTAGAACTAGGTGACTCGGACGATATTTTGGTTGGGCAATCTGTTATAGCAATCGGAAATGCATTGGCAGAATTTCAAAATTCAGTATCTGTAGGGGTTATTTCTGGTCTAGCAAGATCAATTACCGCAGGAGATTCTTTTGGTAAATCAGAGCTTTTAGAGCATGTTATTCAAACAGATGCTGCTATAAATCCAGGAAATTCGGGAGGACCGCTACTTGATTTAAGAGGAAAGGTAATTGGTGTAAATGTAGCTGTTGCACAAGGCTCTGAAAATATTGGTTTTTCATTACCCATTAATTCAGTCAAATCAATAATTGATTCAGTAAAAGAGACAGGTAAAATAGAGCGCCCTTATGTTGGTGTAAGGTATATACAAATAAACGAACAAATTAAAGAAAAAAATAATTTAAAAGTTGATTATGGTATTTTGGTAGTTCGAGGTGAAAGCAAAGAAGAATTAGCTGTTATTCCTGGTTCTCCGGCTGACAAGTCGGGAATTGTGGAAAATGATATTATTTTGGAACTTGATGACAAAAAATTAGATAAAGAGCAAAACTTTGCACTTTTGATAAGGGGGAAAAAAGCTGGTGATACAATAAAATTGAAAATATTGAGTAAGGGTATTGAAAAGACGATTAGTTTGAAGTTAGAAAATGCTCCAGATTAGACTTTTTTCGTAAGATTATTTTAGTCTTTTTATAATAAAAAGAGTTGAAGCCAAGATTAGAGAGAGTATTAGGTAAAAAAGAGGAAAATTGTTATTTGAAATTATTGGTATTGCAAGTATCGGTGCAATTATATAAGCACTTGGATACATCATTCTGAAAATTGAGACTTTTGTCGGTTCGTTTGAATTTATTTGTTTGAAGAAATAGCTTTCGTTCATTATTTCAATAGTTGCTGCTCCTACTCGGGTAAAGAATAAAATTATTGCCAAAAAAATAACATTTCCTGCGCCAACAATTCCAAAAATAGCCGTAGAAATCCCTGCTAACAAAAAACCAAAAGCCAAGAATTCTTTTTCATCATGTTTTTTGTCGGCAAGTCTACCAAGCGGATATTGAATAAGAACAAAAGGTATAAGCATAAGCAAAAACATTTTTCCAATCGTTCCCCAAGGAATTCCCAAAGATTCATGTAGATATATTGGAGTATAGATAACCATCCAAGCGTAAAAGAATTGTAGTGTAAATTGCAAAGCAAGTGTTCCGCGGATATTTTTGTCTTTTAGTGCCAAGATAAAATCTTTAAGCTCGTGATGTTTGTATTTGTCGTCTATGAAATTTTTACTACTGATAGAAATTACGATTATTACAACTAATGACATGAAAAAAGCTATTTTATAGAGTAGTCCAAAATTTTCATTTTCACCGATGAACAAACTACCAAGTAATGGTGAGAAAATCCAAGCAAGATTTAGTGATGTTAGATATATCCCTCTTATGCGACCCGTAAATTGATCGCTTGAGTATTTTTCAATAAATATATCTAAACTAGAAAGAGTAATTGTTCCAGTTGCCAAAAAGGTGACAAAAAACAAAAGGCTTATAGGCGACGCGGGCATCGATAGCCCAAGTAAGCTAAAAGATAAGATCGATAGAATTATTAGGATAAGTTTTCTATTTCCAATTTTTGATTGGATGTGGGGAAGTCGCAAGGACACAAAAAGGACAATGATCGAACCGATAGTGTACCAGATACCTGGTTTTGTATTTAAAAAGTTTGTTTCAATAAAAGTGGAGTTAAAGTACGCCGTACTTGAAAGAATCATTGAAAACAAAAATCCAGATATTAAAAAAGGCAAAATAGCCCGAATGGTTTTACTCATTAGGGCCATTATAGCATTTACCTTTTTTATTTATTTACACACTCAATAGCACTGGAATCACAAGAGGTTGTTTGTTTGTCTTTTGATACAAGTATTTTGCAACAGCATCTCCCATAGCGCTTTTTGCAATATCAAAATTGATTGGGTGTTGGCCTTCAGTGTTTGCTTCAACTGTTTTCTTTATCAGACCTCGAACATTTCGCAAAAGCTCTTGGTTTTCTTTTAGATAAACGAATCCTCGAGAAATAAGATCAGGAGATTTTCGAAGTTTTCCAGTTGCACTATCTAGTGTAACTATCGCTACGAACATTCCGTCTTGAGCAAGCATTTGTCGATCTCGAATAACAACGTCTTGTTCATCTCCAACAGAAAGACCGTCAACCATCATTGGGGCGCTCGGCGCTTTTTCTTTTAGAACTGTTATTTTTGTTCCTTCTTCTACAATTTCAATAATACTTCCATTATCTGGAACAACGATATTTTCTTCTGAAATATTAGACTCCATCGCTAGGCGTTTGTGAGATTGGAGCATATGGTGGTGTCCGTGAATTGGGATAAAGAATTTTGGATGAGTTTTTTTGTGAAGCCATCTGATATCCTCTTTGTTTCCGTGTCCCGTTGCGTGAACATAATCCTCTCCTGACGTTCTAAATGTCACGATTTTTACTCCTTGGCGAGCAAGTCCGTCTTTTAGTCTTGCAACGGCAATTTCATTTCCTGGAACAATGGAAGCTGACAAGATAATAGTATCTCCTTGCTGTAGTTTGAATTTTGCATGGGTTTTATTTGCAGCTCTGTTTAGTGCGGCAAATTCTTCACCTTGAGCTCCTGTCATTAGCATGATGATTTTGTCTGGTGGGTAATTTGGCATTTCATCAAGAGAGATAATTGTTCCTTTTTTAGGGGTGATTAATCCTGCTGTGATGACAATATCCAGATTGTTTTTCATTGAGCGCCCTTCAACAACTATTTTCTTTCCAAGATTTTCAGCGATGTTGATTATCTTCATGAGCCGAGTTATATGAGAAGCAAAAGCCGCAATTATAATACGCCCACCTTTGTTTTCTGTTAGAAGTCTTTCAAGGCCTTGGTGTACTTTTATTTCAGGCAAAGAAAAACCTTCGTTTTCGATGTTTGTAGAGTCAGTCATCAAAAGCAAAACTTTTGCATCATCAAAAATTTTATATTCTTTTTCTTCTTCAGGTTGAACAACTCCATCTATTTGATCCAACTTGTAGTCACCCGGAGTTACGATCCAGCCGTACGGAGTATCTACTATTATTCCCATTGAATCAGGAATAGTGTGAGTTACACCCCAAAACTTAACCTTCATTTTCCCAAGCATTACTGTCTCATCTTTTTCTACTATATTGGCGTTTAGTGGTGGTAGGTGGGGGAATTCAGTCTGACGTTTTTTCATCATTAAAATAGAAAGATTTCTGGAGTATACTGGTGGATTTCCAATTCGAGAAAGCACAAGAGGTACTCCTCCAATGTGATCTAAGTGACCATGAGTGATAATAAGCGCGCGAATTTTACCCTTTCTTTCTTCTAAGTATTTTGTATTTGGAATAGTGTAATCAATACCAGGAGTTGTGTCTTTTGCAAATTCCATTCCTGCATCAACAATAATAATATCGTCAGTTGTTTCAATAACTGTCATGTTTTTTCCGATCTCTTCAACTCCTCCAAGCGGAATAATGCGTATTGTGCCTGGAGCAACTTCTGGAATTATTTGTTTTTTGAGGGCTTCTCTTTCTCTGTGTGAACTACTTGGAGTACCCATGCGAGATCTTCCGTGTACGTGTGTAGATTTTTTGTGTGCCTTTAAATGAGCCGGACGGTGCGCTGAGTTGTTTCTGTTATTTGTTTGTGTATTGGTTGTAGTATTTGTTGTAACAGAAGCACTAGGTTGAGATTTGTGTACCATCTCTTTTGGTCTGTAAGTACGTGTCACAAGATTTCTTTTGTGCGCATCGTTTGTTGGTCTTTGGTTACTGAAATTCTGTCTATTCTCGATCATATATTTTTTTATTCTATTAAATTATTGTTTGCAAATATTCTCCAAACTTTATCGGTTTGTGAATACCATTTGTTCGCTTCGACAAAGCGTTCTTGTAAAACCCCAAAAGATGTATCTGGTTTTTTAATTGTCGTGTTATCTCCAATTAATAACATTGGACTGTATAAAAAAACTGCCGGTTTGTCTTTTGATATTTCGTTGATAAAGTTATTAAGTGCTACTGTTCTTTTTTCTTCTTGATGTTCTGATAAAAGAGTTATTAATGCTTGATCAGATTTTCCGTTTACATAGCCTGTAATATTTAGCCCAGGAAAATCTTTTTGGGAAGAGTGCCAAAAAGCGTATAAATTTTCTGGGCGTGGGACTAATTCACCAAATAAGAGTGCTTGATAGTTTCTCTCTTCAATTATTTGTTGGTTAAGGATTCCAAGCTCAAAAGATTCTACTTCTATTTCCATTCCAATATTTTTAAGTTGGTTTTTTATCTCAAGAGCAGTATTTCGAAGTTCTTTATTATCACCGGTTGCGATTTTAAATTTAAGTTCTATAGAGTCTTTTGAGCGTATTCCATTTTCTCCAATTTTCCACCCAGCTTTTTCAAGAATTTGATTTGCGTCTTCTGTTGAAAAATTTTGATCTATTTGTTTTGGGTAAGGACTTTTATTAGCAACCGCAAAACCATTAAATACATTTTCAACTAAAGTTTGTCTGTTTATTCCAGCGTCAATAGCCCTTCTGACTGAAGCATCTTCTAGAACTTTTGAATTTGCTTGGTTAAAGAAAAGGCCAAATATTCTAGGCAGTTGACTGGTTTCTATTTTTGAGTTTGTAAGTTCTAACGTTCCCTCGGGGCTTATTGGCCCACCTCTATCGATTATTCTTGTTTTAAGTGCTTTTATTAATTCATCTTCGTTTCCGTAAAACTTTAAATTTATTTTATTTAAATATGGTTTACCTAAGGCGTATTTGTTAAAAGATTTAAGTTCCACGCTTTCTATTAATCCAGAGTTTGTTTTTGAAACTTTTGTTATTTTAAATGGACCCGCTCCAATCGGTTTTTGATTAAAATTATGTTGAGAAAAAGAATTTGGATCTATTTCTTTTATTATAGAACTTGGGAGTATTCCAATAGTTGTATTTTCTAAGAAACCAGTAAATTCTTCTTTTAATGTAAATTTAATATTTTTTTCATCAATTACTTCAACATTTACGCCCTCCCAGTTTGCTCTTTTAGGTGAGCGTATACTTGGGTTTGTTGTTAGGGATATTGTGTATCTAACATCCTCTGTTGTTACAGGGTCGCCGTTGTGAAATTTAAGGTTGTCTTTAAGTGTAAAAGTGTAAATTCTACCATCTTCACTTATTTCATATTTTTCAGCTAAGTCTGGGATAATATTTCCATTTGAATCCTTTTTCATTAATCCAGAAAAAACCAAAGAAGATATGTCTTTGTCGGTATTTGTTAGTGCGAATATTGGGTTTATTTGAGACGGGTTGCCAATCATGCCTTCGGAGAGGGAACCGCCAGAAGTCGGAATTGTTGTTATAAATCTAGAATTTAAAGTTGAAAGAATTCCAATAGTTCCAGCGCACATAAGCACTGTAAAAAATAAGAAAGCTATCCATTTAAGACCCTCTATTTTACTTAGACCCATTCGCAACTCTTCTAACTTCGGAATCGCTTCCGTTTTTAAGAATTTCATAATTTAAAATTATTATTTAGATAAAAAATAAATCAACCACTGAGGCTGTAACTAGTATTATTCCCAATATAATAGAAACAACAAAGAAAAATTTCTCTGGTCCTCTTTTTGTTCGATAGATAACATTATCTCCTCCTCCGAGTGCTCCGCCTAAGCCGGCACCTGATTGTTGCAATAAGATTGCTGGAACAATTAGGAGTGCAGATAGTATTTCTATCCAGGGTAATACCGCGGATATAACTGACATAATGGTTATGCTATCACAGTAGGTTTTTTTTATCAATACACAGTTTTTCTTTCGATAGATTGTTTTTTGAGTTATTATTTTGATATGTATTTGTGGTCTAAGTATAAATTCTTAATTCTGTTTGTGGTTTTGCTGACAGGACTTCCTTTTTTGGTTACTAATATTTCAAAAACACTTTTCCAGGAAGCCCAAACAATCTCCACGGATGTTTCTCCTTGTCTTGCTGTGAATCCTCCGACCGTTTGGATTGAAAAGGACACAAACTCTAGGAAAGGGTACGCTCCTTCTGGGGTTAAAAATACTGAATTAATTTCAGCTAATTTAATAACTTGTGGCGAGATTGAAATCAAGCAGATGAGTTTTATTCTTGAGGCAAAAGATGCAGAAGGTTTATTAAACAATGTTGATTTTTTACTTAGTATTTTGGGTCAAGAATTTTCAGTAACTGATATAAGGCTTGTTTCAAAAAATAAGCTAATTTTAGCTTTTAATTTTGAAGAATCTATAAAAATTTCTATACCAGGTTCTACTCAAAAAATTACCCTTTTTGGAACATTCCCAGATGGACATTCTGGTAAAACGAGTTTGTCTTTAAGTGAGGTTTTTCTAGGGGATTTAACAAATTCAAAGGTGTTAATAAATAAGGTCAGTAGCTCTTTGATTTTTGTCAAAAAAGAGCCTTAAAATAAGGTTTTTTTGGTTTTGAGTATAATTTGCAATATAGGGTTGACACGAAACTCGACATAAGTATAATGGCTTAGTTCATGGAGGATTTATCCTCCTGTTTTTTAACAAAGGAATAAGTAAAGAACATAAACATAACAGTAAGAAGAAAGAAAATTAAATGATTTTTCTTTTGTCCCGTCTAATGATCCTTTTCTGGTTATTTAAATTTATTTAAGTAATTTTTTAGAAGAGTTTGATCCTAGCTCAGGATGAACGCTGGCGGCGTGGATAAGGCATGCAAGTCGAACGAATCAGTCCAATGAACTCATGAGAAAAACTTTGAGTAGCAATACAAAAGGTCGATCGATTGAGGGATTTGGTTTGCTGATTAGTGGCGAACGAGGTAGTAACACGTGGGAATGTACCCTTTAGTCATGAACAACCAACCGAAAGGTTGGCTAATACATGATGGTCTCGCAAGAGTAAAGATTTATCGCTAAAGGAACAGCCCGCGGAGTATCAGCTAGTTGGTAAGGTAATGGCTTACCAAGGCTATGACGCTTAGGGGAG
>DAORIO010000012.1:0-19131 GCA_035438585.1 Minisyncoccota bacterium
AGAGCCAGTAACTGCTGGGACAAAAGTTGTTCTCTGCTTATATTATTTCTTTTTATGTTTCTGGATGGACAACAGCAGGATCTACACCAATAGCTAATGGAGTAATGAATGCATTTTGGATTTGGCTTGGTTTTCTTGTTCCAGTTTTGGCAGGAAGTGCTATGTGGGGTGGAAAGTCTAAAAAAGATTCTTGGAGAATGTTTTTTATAACATCTGGGTATTATTTGGTTAGCTTTTTAATTCTCGGTGCAATAATTGGAGGTTGGAAATAATCTATTCCGGATTTTCGTTTGGTGTTTTTATCAAAGAAAAATAAATGATTGGAATTATTGACACTAGACTAACTAGTGTAAAAGTTATTGCACTTCCGTATTTTTGCCAAACAAAAGAAGTGACAATAGAAGATATAAAGAACGCCAAAGAAGAAAGCGCAAAATAAAGACCGAGTCCTGTTGCGCGGTGTTCTTTTTTTATGTGTGTTGATATCCAAGCCTTACTAGCTCCTTCGTCTATTGCTGCAAATATTCCATAAAAAGCAAAAACGGATAGAAGTAAAAATGGAGAATCTATTGATCCACCTAATATGCCGTAAACTAGTGTAAAAATCGCAAGACCCAAAATATAAACTTTTTTAAATCCAAGTTTGTCCGCTATTTTTCCAATGGGTAAAGAAAAAATAGCAAAAATTAAATTAAATATTATATAAGCAAGTAAGACTATGTTGTCTTTAAAGCCAATTTCAGTTGCTCGTAAAATTAAAAACATGTTCGTGCTATTTATAAGCGCAAAAAAAACTAAACCAAAAAGAATTTTTTTGTAAGAAAAACTACTTTGTTTCCAGAATTCTTTAAATCTCAATATAATCTTTTGTTGAGGAACACCTTGTGGTGTTGGAGGTTCTTTTTTAAGTAGAAAAGTACAAAATACAGCAATCAACCCCGGTATTATGGCAAGTGCGAAAACTAGAGAGTAATTATTGGGGTAGATTACCAGAATAATTAATCCAATAATTGGTCCAATTAGGGCTCCTAGGGTGTCCATGCTTCTGTGGAACCCAAAAGCTTGTCCTCGAACTTCTGGTTTTGACTCGCTTGTTATCAGGGCGTCTCTTGCTGAAGTTCTAATGCCCTTTCCAAAACGGTCTAAAAACTTCGCTCCAACAACAAGTCCAATACTGCTTGTAAAACCAATTGCCGGTTTGGCAATTGCAGAGATTGCATAACCAATTTTTATAAAAATTGCACGATGTCCAGTTCTATCAGAAAGTATTCCAGAATATAGTTTTGTAAAACCTGCAAATAATTCTGATATTCCTTCTACGAGACCAATAGCAACAACACCATACCCAATACTAGAAAGATACATCGGCATTATTGGATAAAGCATTTCACTAGCAATATCAGTAAAAAAACTTACCAATCCAAGAATTAAGATTGTCTTTGTTACAAAAGACCATTTTTTATTTTTTATTTTTTCCATATTATTTTTTAAGTCCAATTATGTGTATTTTTTCGCCAGCTATTTCTGAAATTTTTTCTTCGAACAATTTAGTCGACTCAAAAACATATTTAGTATCTTTTGCGCTAATTAAATTTTGAGTATTAATTCCATGACTGTAAAGTGTATCAGCTGTGTCTATAAAAAGACTGTAGTCATACCCAGCATATATTTTTTTAATTTTATTTTTAGAATATAGTATTTGTGGTTTTGCACTATTGAATATATCGGCACCTTGTTTTTCGCTTCTGGTTTGAAATCCCCATGCATAAACTTCACCATTAATATCAAGGGCGAGAGAGTGTCTATAGCCGGCGCTTATAGATATAATTTTATCTAACCCTTCTATTTCTTTTGGTATTGAATTTGCCGGGTTTCCAGATGGGTCTTCTTTTAAATTTTCTATAAAATTTCCAAATTTACCTTGGCCTAATTGCCCGTATAAATTACATCCAAAACTCCATATTTTTCCATCAATCGTTAGGAGTAAGGCGTGGCCATAGCCAGCCGATATATCTTTAATTTTAGGAATACCTTCAATTTTTTTAGGAACTTTACTTTTTATTCCAACGGCATCTTCGTTTAAACAATCTTGATTTTGGTTGTAGCCTCTTTCTGGGTCAATAAAAGGATCATAATATCCACCAACTAAATTTAATGGACCTTGTTGGAATTGCTTAAGAATTCTTTCGCTCGAAGGGGCGCATGATCCACCCCATCCATACACTTCACCAGAGCTGTTTAGTGCAAGTGTAAATTTATCGCCAGTTGCTATTTTAACAATTCTTTCGAGCCCGTTTACTTGTACGGGGTTTGTTGAATTTTCATTAGTTCCATCTCCCAGTTGTCCTGTAAAATTTGAACCAAAACTCCAAACATTTCCATCTTCTGTTAGGATTACTGTGTGGTCATATACCGCATCAATAGAGATTACTTTTTTTGAAAAATTTATTTTAGTAGGGATTCCGTCATTTTTATTTTTAGAATCAATATATCTACCAAGTTGCCCTGCATCATTGTGGCCCCATGTATAGACTTCTCCATTTTTAGTTAATCCAACAGAATGATTATTTCCTGTTGCAATTTTTATAAATTCCGGCGCTGGTATATTAGAGTTTAAAATTATTTCTTTAGTTTTTTCTGAAATTCCAAGTTGATTGTTTGAATTTATTCCTCTAATTATTAACTGCGAAGAGTTTTTTAGATTTTCTTTTTGTGGAGTATCTAGGTTTATATTTTCTTTTGTTTCGGCATCTTGTTTGTTTTCAATTGTTATAATTCCATTAGATTCTTCTGTTTCCAGTTGGGTTTTTTTGACAGTGTGTATGTTTTTTATAGATAAAAAAATAGTTAGTAATATAAAAGCGGCGATAGCTACTATTTTAAGTATTTTTAAGTAAGATTTTTTCATGTGAAATTAAGTATACACATTTTGCAAAACATATAAAATATATTTTAATTTTATTCCACAATAATAAAATTAAGGAGTGTGCTAATATTAAATTTGTTATGAAAAGCTTATTGAGGCTCTTGTTTTTGTTGTCATTTATGGCTTTTTTGCCAAGGTTTGCTGTTGCGGCAACTCTTACTCATGGGGCAGCCTTAGGTGCACCTGATGATACTTCTATCAAGGTATGGGCAAGAGCCGGTAGTTCTGCTGTTTTTAAGGTTGAGTATGTTTTATCAGGCAACCCATATCCAGGAACAATTACTTCAGGGGTAACTCTATTATCGGGCGCTGATTATACTGGAGTTGTTTCTATTTCTGGGCTAACCCCAGATACTGCATATGATTATAGAATTTTACTTGATGATGTTGTTCAAGTTGGCACTGGTGCTAGCGGAACATTTACAACACAAAAAACTGAAGGAACAGCTTGCTCTTTTCGTGTTGGTTTGGCAGGTGATTTTGATGCAAGTTATCTAGGGGGTAATTTTAGCTTACTAGCTTCTTTAAAAAGTAAATCTCCTGATTTTGCACTTTTTTCAGGTGATCAAATTTACGGACTAACTGCGGGTGATGAAGATTATTGGAATACATTTTATAAGGACAATTGGGATGAGACTAATTTTTTAAGTTTTTTAAAAGATATACCTACCGTCATGATGTGGGATGACCACGAGTTGCCTGTAGGTAATTGGGATTCAGGTAAACTGGGTACTGGTTATCCTGCTGCACGTGAAGCTTTTGAAAATTATGAAAACTCAAAGAATTTTTCACCACGTATTCCTGGAGAGATTTTTTTTGATTATAAAATTTGCGATACAGCTATTTTTATGGCAGACCAAAGAAGCTATCGTAGTCCGGATGATGCTTTAGATAGTGCAAATAACGACATGTTGGGTACCGCTCAAATGGCACATTTGAAGGATTGGCTTTTAAACACCGATTCAACTTTTAAAATTATATCTGTTGGAGGAAATACAACTAAAAATTACAGTACTCACACAACTGGAGATAGTTATAGTTCTTTTCAAAATGAAAGAACTGAATTAATGAATTTTATAACAAAAAATAACATAGAAAATGTTGTATTTTTGACAGGAGATCAGCACGCTGTAACTTTATATCAAACATCTATTTCCCCAACTCAAAATTATTATGATTTTAATGCGACTCCAACCGGTGCTTCAAACCAAAGTGCGGCATCGACATTTCCAACAACTCCATCTACAAGAGTTTGTTATAATTCCGTTCAGTCTAGGCATTATGGATATATAGATATTGATACTACGGTTTCTCCCGCAACTATTAATTTTAGAGCTTTTGATTCTTCTGAAAATAGTATTTGTAATACAACAATTAGTGAAAATGATTTGAGTCTAGGAAAGCCAACAATGTCTTCAGCTTCAAATCAAAGTTTTAATGTAAGCGGATCAACCACTCCAATTAGTACTATAACTATAGCAGACAATTCAACGGCAAAAATAACAGCAGCTAATGATATAAGAATTCGTATTCCAGATAGTGTGTCAATGACTTGGGATTCAACAGACACAACTGCTGTAATTGGTGGCGGTGCATCTGCAAAAGTAAGTACAACAGTAAGTTACGAAGATTCTAATAAAACTTTAGTTTTAAATGTTACAAGTAATTTTGCTAATTCTGATTCAATAACTGTATCCGGTCTTTCTTTTACATCTTTTACAAGCTCTGTTGCCAAAACTAATTTAGGTATGGATATAAACAATGATGACGGGGCTGAAATATTAGATTCTGCAACTATTGAAATAATACCTTCATCTGGACCGGCTATTTATAGTTATAAAAATCAGGTTTTTGAACAAGGGCAATCAAACCAAGTACCACAACAGATAACTATTCTTGATGGAACAACTCCAAGTATTACTTCTGGGAACGATATTAGAATTAAAATTCCAAGTTCTTTTAATATGACTTGGGATTCAACAGATACAACTGCTGTAATTGGTGGTGGTGCATCTGCAAAAGTAAGTACAACAGTAAGTTATGAAGATTCTAATAAAACTTTAGTTATAGATGTTACGAGTAATTTTGTTGCTGGGGATTATATAACTGTATCTGGTCTTTCTTTTACATCTTTTAGTGGAGTAAATACTTCGTCAAATATTACAATTGATATTAATAATAATGGTTCAGGAGATGCTACTGATACAAAAAGTATCCGTATTGTTACTCCTACAACTAAAGTTTGGACAGGGCTTGCAAATAGTTCTGTGTGGTCAGACCCTGAGAATTGGAGTGGGCAAACTGTTCCAGCTTCTGGAGATGATGTAGTTTTTGATTCAACTAGTGTTGTCGATGTTGTTGCCGATTATATTGCAGATAATTTAAATAGTATTACTTTGGAAACTGGGTATACTGGAACAGTAACAATTACACCATATGCTCAAGAAAATAATTTTGAAGTTTTAAACGTTAATACTATTACAGTAAATCAAGGCACACTTGTTTTTGAAGGTGATAGTCATCAAGATAGTGATTTGTCTACCGTAGAAAATGATGGGACTGGTTTTACTATAAATGCTGATTCTGTTTCTGTTGGTGCTAGTGGAATTATTTCTGCTAATGGAGAAGGTTTTGAGCAGTGTCTTGGTCCAGGTTCTGCGGTAGGAAATTCTTCTGGTGGAACAGGAGGAAGTTATGGTGGAGTTGGTGGTAGAAATTTAACTTTTGCAGTTAATGCTGCTGCAACTTACGGATCAGCCACAGAACCTCTTTCTTTGGGTAGCGGTGGTTGCTATGGAGGAGGTAGTCCCGATCTTGATGGTTCAGGTGGTTCTGGTGGTGGTGCTTTAAAATTTAATATTACAACTTCAATAGATATTGATGGAACGCTTTCTGCAAATGGAGATAATGCAAGAATTGGAACAACAAATGCAAGGTATGGAGCAGGTTCTGGAGGAAGTATTTGGATAAACGGAGGAACTCTTACAGGCTCTGGTACGATTTCTGCAAAAGGTGGAGATGCTAATGTTACAGGTTCAACTGGTGGTGGAGGAGGTGGTGGAAGAATAAGTTTGGCGGATACTACAGATTCTTTTAGTGGAACCATAGATGTAAGTGGCGGGTCTCCAGACACTGCTGGTGGCCACACAACAACTGGAGGACGAGGGTATGCTGGAACTGTTATATTTTCTGATACAAAAATGGATAATTTTGTTTTATCTAATACTTTATATTTGGGTAATGATGTTGATTATTCTTTTGGCACACTCAACATTCAAAATGGAGGAACGCTCTATTTGGATAGCAATTATTTAGATGAAACAGGTGCAACTTTAACTGTAGACAACTTAGATATTGATGTTGGTGGAACGTTATCTGCATTAGGTCTTGGTTATGAAGCAGGAGATACAAATGCCGATGGAATACCGACAGCTGGAACTTCTGCAGATCGATCGGGTGGTGGAGGTCACGGAGGAAGAGGTGGAAATAGTTCAGTTAGTTATGGTTCTACTGGAGGGGCAACTTACGGATCAGCAACTGCGCCAGTTACTCTTGGTTCTGGGCCTTATAGAAAAAATGGAGGTGCTGGAGGAGGCGCAATAAAATTGAATATTGGAGATACTGCTATCATAGACGGAACTGTAACCGTTGATGGTAAATCTGCTTCTCCTTCAACCAATGAAAGAGGTGCTGGAGCTGGAGGAAGTATTTGGATAAACGGAGGAACTCTTACAGGCTCTGGTACGATTTCTGCAAAAGGTGGAGATGGAAAAAGATCTGGAGGAGGTGGAGGAGGGGGAAGGATAAGTGTTGTTGATGTTGATACTTATGATTTTGACGGGTCACTTCGCGTAGACGGAGGTTCGTATGATACTAGCTCTACTACAACTGCACACGACGGATACGCTGGAACAATTGCATTTCCTACAGGTTTTGATCTTGTTGTTAGTAACACAATGTCACTCGGTAATGCAATTGATTACACTTTTCAATCAGTAACTATAGAAAACGGAGGAACGCTTATCTTAGATATTGATCCAGCCGGAGATTCTAGTAATGGAACCGGTACAACTATAAATGCTGCTAATTTTACTATAAATTCAGGTGGGACTCTTTCTGCTGACAGACGAGGGCATAATGATGTTACTGGGCCTTCTGGTGGTAGGGGTGCTGCGGGTACTGGTGGGCGATATGGAGGCGGTGCTCACGGAGGAAATGGCGGTGTTGGATCTGCTGCAAACGGATCTCCTGCTGGAGGAACTTCTTATGATACCTCCACTGCTCCAACAATGCCCGGAGCAGGTCATTTGGGGGGAAATAGTCTAACGCAAGGACCTGGTGTAACCATCACAACAAAAGAGGGAGACCGAGGCGGCGGGGCAATAAAATTAAACGTTACTAATAATTTAGTTGTTAATGGTGAAATAACCTCAGATGGTTATCATGGTTCTGCTGGTGGAAGTATTTGGATTGTTGCAAAAAATTATTCTGGAACAAGTGGTTTAATAACTGCAAATGGTGGAGCATGTGCGTATGGAAGCACTACAGGTTCAGGTGGTGGAGGACGTGTTCGAATTGAATATGTAAATAAAACTTATTCAGGAACTGCGCCAACTGCGAGTTTCGGTACTTGCTCAACTGTTGCCAACAGAGGTGCTGACGGGACTGTTTCTGAAGCATCGAGCGCTGATTCAACCGCTCCTTCTTTTTCTTCTGTTTCAGTTTCTAGTGTTACCCATAATTCAGCAACAATAACTTGGTTTTCTAATGAAGAATCTTCTACTCAAGTTGAATATGGAACTACTGTTTCTTATGGAACAACAACAACTGAAACAGATACTTCTCCTCGAGTTTTATCTCATTCGGTTAGTTTAACTGGATTAAGTTCTTCAACTACATATCATTTTAGAGTTTTAGGAACTGATGATGGTACAAATAGTGGAGTTGGAACAGATCAAACTTTTACAACAGATGCTCCGCCAGATCTTACGGCACCTTCTATTTCAAATATAAATGTTGTTGAAGGAGTAAATTCAGCAACAATAACTTGGGATACAGATGAAACGGCTTCCACTCAAGTTGAATATGGAACTACTGTTTCTTACGGAACAACAACAACTGAAACAGATACTTCTCCTCGAGTTTTGTCTCATTCGGTGGAAATTACAGGTCTTGTAGAGTCAACAACATATCATTTTAGAGTTGTTTCAAAAGACGCAAGTACAAATACTGCAACTAGCTCTGATCAAACATTTACTACTGCATCTTCTGATTCGACAGCACCTATTTTAAGTAATATAACCGCAAGCTCAGGAACAAATACAATAAGTATAATGTGGACAACAGATGAGTCTAGTTCGTCTATTGTTGAATATGGAACAACATCGTCTTATGGAAATATTACAGCTGAAACAGATACATCACCAAGGGTTACTTCTCATTTGGTTACAATATCTAACCTGATTAATTGTACTAGTTATAATTTTAGAGTTAAATCTAATGATGCACTTTCAAATTTAGCAACAAGTAGTAATGCGGTTATTAAAACACTAGGTTGTCCTAAGTATGGCTCTGTTGCTGTTAATCCAAGTGTTATTTATTTTACTAGTATAAATAATTCAAATAATCAAAGTACTAATAATTCTGAATTTAAGTTTTTGGTTGATTTGAAAGAAGGAATGACTCATCCTGATATTAAAAAACTTCAAGAATTTTTGAATTCAAAAAATATTTTTGTTGCAATATCTGGTGTTGGTTCTGTCGGAAAGGAAACAAATTTCTTTGGTCCTGCCACTAAAAATGCAGTTATAAATTTCCAAAAGAAAAATAATATTTTGCCTTCTCTTGGATTTGTTGGACCAAAAACTCGTGAATTCATAAATGGGTTATTGGGAGGTGGTACTCAAACACCTATAGTTGTAATACCAGAAAAAAATACTCCGTCTGAATTTGTTTTTTCTATAAATATGAAAGTAGGAACCGTAAACGAAGAAGTTAGAAATCTTCAAAAATTCTTAAATCAAAATGGATTTATTGTGGCAACTTCTGGGCCAGGTTCGGTAGGAAATGAAACAAATGTTTTTGGGTCTAAGACATTAGATGCAGTTAAAAAATTCCAACAAGCAAATGCTCTTACGCCAGTAGATGGACTTGTTGGTCCAAAGACTCGAGAAATTCTAAATAAAAAATAAATGGACAATGAAGATCTTAAAAAAAGACTAACAGAGGAAGAATATTTTATAACTCAAGAAAAAGGTACAGAAACACCTTTTAGAAATGAGTATTGGGATAAAAAAGAATCAGGAATGTATGAATGTAAAGTTTGTGGACAGACACTTTTTGATAGTTCTAGAAAGTATGATTCAGGTACTGGTTGGCCGTCTTTTGATGAAGCATTGCCGGGAGTTTTAAAATTTGAACAAGACCATTCACTTGGGACTGTGCGAACTGAAGTAATGTGTGCAAGGTGTGGCTCACATTTGGGTCATATATTTGATGACGGACCCAAAGAAACAACCGGAAAAAGAATTTGTACAAATTCAGCTAGTTTGAGATTTAAAAGTAAAAGCTAGAAGATGGATATATATTTTGCTATAATTCAAAAATTAAAAGAATAATTTTTTTTGTTATGATGGATAAAATAAGAAATTGGAACTGTAAAAATACAGGACTTTTGTTGATAAGACTTGGTGTCGGTGCTATATTTTTAACCCACGGTGTTTCAAAACTTAGCAACATGGATGGTGTAATTGGTTTTTTTGCCAGTCTTGGAATACCAGCTTTTATGGCGTGGGTTGTTGCAATAGTTGAAGCTGCTGGTGGTCTTGCTTTAATTTTGGGTGTTTTTACAAAAATAAGCGGAGTACTTTTGGCTATTACTATGCTCGTGGCTATTTTAAAAGTTAAGTTTCCTCAAGGAGGCTTTAATGCTTCAGAATTTGAATTAATTCTTTTGTTGGCATCTTTAGGTTTGTCATTAACTGGTCCTGGTAAATTTGCGTTAAAGAAAAGTAGCTGTGAGTGCGTAGATGGTGCTAATTGTGATTGTAAAAAATAATTTTTTAACATATAAAAAAACACCCCTTGGGGTGTTTTTTTATATGTTATTGTGTGTTTATGAAAAAAGAAAAAACAGATTTATTGAATTTAATAAATATAGGACCGCAGTCTGTAAAGGCTCTTTCAAGAGTTGGTATAAATTCAATTTCAGAATTAAAAAAAGTTGGAGCAGAGAAAGCTTATGAAAAAATGTGTAAATTTGAAAATAAAAATATTCATCGTGCTTTTTTGTATGTAATGAGAGCGGCTCTTTGGTATGAAAAAAATAAAGACAAAAAAGAAATAGCAAAAATGTGGTGGATGTTTAGACGTACAGATGAAGGAAGGGTTGGTAGAAATTTACAAAATTGAAGTTTAAAAACGTCGATAATAAAATGATATATAAAGTTTGTCAAATTTTTATCCAGTGTTGACGCACGTTGTCAGACTGATAACATATGTCCTATGAAAAAGGTAATTATTGCAATATTGGTTTTCGGTCTTTTCGGTAGTTTTGCTTTTGCGCAGAATTCTCAAAATGACAATATTATTAATTCAAATTTAGAAGATTTAAATGAAACAGGGTTACCTGTACGAAATGAATCAAATGTACAAGTAGAATCTAGCATAAGCGCAGATGGCGGGTTGGCTGATTTAGAAGTTGGCACATCAGACACTTTATCAAAAACAATTGATGAGATTCTTTCAAATTCAAGCAACTTTAGTTCTACAGATTGGTGTAGAGATGCGTCTTCTTTTGTAGGAGATTTGCCGGTAAATGTTAAGCAATCATTGGCGTGGAACAAAAACAGCTTTAATGGCATAGTTGAGTCTGCACCAGAAAATGCTCGGCTTGCATATAATGATTTGAATACATCATTTGATTCTATGCTTGAAGGGCTACTTGCCGACCAAGCTGCTGGAAGGTTTATTACAGTCGCAAGATCTGCTTCGATCGAAGCCTTGGTTGAATTTAAGAAAGAAAATTCTGATCAAGACAGATTAAACGGCTTAGCTGAAGTTGCAAAAAAATCAATTGAATGTGCTTCGCCTGAAAATAGTGATATTGCTGTTGAAAAATTGTCAGCGTTGTTTGGTTTAAGTTTTGAAAATTCAAATAATTCAGAAATACAAAAACCTGTTTACGTTAATACAAAAATAACACGAGCAGATATTAAAGAGGAAACAGTATTAGTTGACGTTGAAACAGTTTCAAATATTGAGACAATGAAAGACTATATTTTAGGGCTTATGTCTGTAAATGAAAAAATCGTTTCTGTTGAAGACAGGGAAGATTCAGTAATCGTGCGATATGAAATTCCTTCAAAATTCTTAGGATTTATTAAAGGAAAAACAAATACAAAAGTTGTTGTAAATAATGATTTGAGCGTAAAGGTAAGTTATCCGTTCTTTAGTTTCCTTTCTTCAAAGAGCTTTAAAATAAACAGAGATGAGATGACTTCAACTTTGAGAGATGGGTTTCTTGTAAAAGAAGGAGAAAGTGCTTTGGTTGGTAATTATAAGACTAAAGCTATGGTTGTAACTGTTGTTGCGGGTTTTGCTTCACAGCAAGCTGTTGCAGATGTTGAAGATGCAAGTAGTTCAATTACGGATACGGTTCTAGAAAGAGCTGAAGTTGATCCTGGTGTTGATGTAAGTGTTCAATAAAAAATTTTAAAAGAAAAAACCGTCTCAAGTGAGACGGTTTTTTTGTTATTCTTAAATTGTTGTGTTTTGGGAGTTTCTATGTGAAAAAATTTCCCTTAGGTGTTTCCCAGTGACCTTTTATTTTTTTAATTTCTGAATCTGTCGCTCGTAGTTTTAATAAAAGATTTTGTACTTCCTGATCTTCAAATGCAAAATCTGCTATTTTTTTACCAGATGCTATCAAGTGTTCCTTTAAGGTTGTAATCAGCTCATAAAGAGCTGGTCCAGTTTTATCGTTGCGCCGATATTTTCTTATGGCACCTTTTAAGGAGTCAAGTGTATCTTTCTCGAGATTAGATGTTAAAATTTGAGTTCCTGTACTTAGATTTTGGCTCATAAATTTTTTTATTAAGTTGTTAGAATTAGGTTCTATGGTAGAGTATAAAAATTTTGTTTTTCTGTCAATAGAGCGGTATACTCAAAAGTATGAAAGATGCTTTTTTAGAAGCGTATGAAAAATTAAATGATGCTCAGAAGGAGGCAGTGGATGCTATAGACGGACCAGTTATGGTTATAGCAGGTCCTGGAACTGGAAAGACTCAGATTTTGACTTTGCGTATTGGTAATATTCTAAGAAAGACAGACACTCCGGCTGATGGTATTTTGGCGCTTACTTTTACCGAAAACGCAGCTTCAAATATGCGAAAGAGACTTTTGGCTTTGATTGGAACAAGGGCGTATCAAGTAAATATTTCAACATTTCACTCTTGGTGCGACGGCATCATAAATGAATTTCCAGAATATTTTGAAAATATTACTCAAGCAAGTCATATAAACGATATTGAAAAAATTGGTATTATTGAAAGTATTACAGATTCAATGAAGCTAAAGGCTTTGTATAATCCAAATTATAAAGAGCTATATACAAAAGAAATTGCTTCGGCTATTAGTAAAATAAAAAGAGAAGGTGTAAATCCAGAAGAATTTTCTTTTATGGTTGGTGTGGCAGAAAAGAAAATAGATATTTATGAAATAAGGGTTAAAGAAGGTGTTCGTGGAAGTAAGGCTGACTTAATAAAATATCAGAAAAAAGTTTCCAAAAATATTGAGCTTTCAAAAATTTACACTGCTTATCGAGAGTATTGTGTCAAAAATAGAAAATACGATTTTGACGATATGATTATCGAAACACTAAACTCTATGAAGAAACATCCAGAGTTAAAGCAGATATTACAAGAGCGACATATGTACGTTTTGGTTGATGAGCATCAAGATACCAATAATGCTCAAAATAAAATAATTGAACTTTTGATGGATTATCACGATAGTCCAAATCTGTTCATTGTGGGAGATGAAAAACAATCCATCTTTAAGTTTCAAGGAGCGAGCGTTGAGAATTTTTTGTATTTCCAAAATAAATATAAAAATACTAGACTTGTTGTTCTCGATGAGAATTATAGATCAAGTCAGAATATTTTGGATGCCGCTGAAAATATTTTGTCGGGTAAAAAATCTCTTGTTGCGTCAGGTGTGCATGGTAAACATAAAGAGAAAATAAATATACTCAAATTTGAAACAGACTTTGAAGAAGCTTTTTGGGTTGCGCAGAAAATAAAATATTATTTAGATCTAGGTATATCAGCAAACGAAATCGTTGTTATTTATAGAAATAAAAAGCATTCAAGTCTTATATCTGCAGGTTTGCGAAAAAATGGCGTCCCTTTTCAGGTAGAAAATGATGAGGATATTTTTACAGATAATAACATCGCATCTTTTTTGTCTTTGCTTTCGGCGATTTATTATTTTGGTGATGACGAGTATCTTTTGAAGGCTTTGCATTTGCCTGTATTTGATATAGCTCCGACTGATATACATAAAATATTAAAGCTAACTGATGACAGAAAAAAAATTGGGCTGGTTGATGTTTTGACTGATAAAAATTTACTCGAGACTGCAGGAATTCTTCAAATAGAAAAAGTAGAAAAATTTGTAGAATTTTTAACTAAATCTAAAAAATTAGAAACAGAAGTTGGTCTCGAAGATTTATGCGAAAGGGTATTTAGAGACTCTGGATTTTTGACTTATATTTTAGAAAAAGAAGATTCTATCTCAAGACTTAACGCCATAAAAATATTTTTTGATTTTGTGTCAGAAATTGGAAATTCTAAAGACAAGAAACTAAAAGATCTTTTTGATACATTTGAAGTGATCAAAAAACACGAACTTTTTATAAGTCGAAAGCTTGGAAAACGGGGTGAAGGAATGGTAAAGCTTATGACCGCACACAAGGCAAAAGGGCTCGAATTTGAGGTTGTTTTTGTCCTTGGTCTTGCATCCTCAAACTGGGAAAAGAAACGCTCTATGTCGATTTTATCAATAATTGATGAGGTCTATTTTATGCAAGAGGGTGGCGATGAAGTAGAAACCTCTGGTGGAGAAGATGAAGAAAGAAGACTGTTTTATGTCGCCATAACTCGTGCAAAAAAAGACATATTTGTTTCGTATTCTGAAAAAGGAGACGGTAGTAAAAATAATGTACCATCGCTATTCTTAGAAGAAATAAGTTCGGATTTAAAAAACGAAATAGATCCAACAAAAGATTTAGTCACTTATAGAGATATTGGTGAAAGAATAAAAATTGAAATAAAAACAGCAAATGATTTACACGATAAAGATTTTATCAAGCAACTGTTTGATAATTCGAAACTTTCTCCAACTGCGCTAAACAATTATCTGAAATGTCCTTGGCGATATTTTTATGTAAATCTACTTACCATTCCTGCTGTGCAAAGTTATGCTCAAAAATATGGAAACGCAGTTCACTATGCGCTCGAGCAATATGCTAGACGAAAAAAGACGGAAGGTGCTGATTTGGAATTTTTTATGACTTCTTTCAAATCGTACGTTTTAGATTTACCCTTGACTGAAAAAGAGACACAAGAAATGTTAGAGCAAGGTGAAGAAGTGATGCCACTTCTTTTTAAAGAGTTCGCAGATGATATAAAAGAAGATTGTATTGTTGAATATAAAGCTGAAGCCTATCTAGAAGAAATTGGAATATCAATTGGTGGAAAAATTGATCGAATTGATTTTGTGAGCGACAGTAAGGTGAAGGTTGTGGATTATAAAACTGGAAAACAAAGAACTCGAAATGAAATTCTTGGTGCGACTAAAAATTCTGACGGAGGATACTTCAGGCAACTTGTTTTTTATAAACTTTTGATTTCTTTAAATAAAGATAAAAATTGGGAAGTGGTGAGCGGAGAATTAAACTTCGTCGAACCAAACGATAAGGATGAATTTCGAAGAGAGGTTTTTGATATTGAAGATGAGAAGGTGGAGGAACTTAAAACCACAATTTCTACTATGGCCGAAGAAGTTCGTAATCTTTCTTTTTGGGACAAGCGATGTGATGATTCGGAATGCGAGTATTGTAAATTAAGAGAAATGCAGAAATAAAAACCGCGCAAAGATTTGTCTTTGCGCGGTCGTCTTTAGTCCTTATTTGGTCTTAATGTATGGGTTCGCTTAAGCGAAATGGATTTTTATAATACCCTATTAAGAATACTATCAACTCTAACAAAATAGGCGATGCAATTCCAAAAAATAAGCCATATCCTGAAAACTGATAAACGCTGTCAGATACAAAAAAGTTGAATAATCCACCAAGGGTAATTTGTCCAAACATTATTCCAATTCCGGCGGCTAACCAAATTAAATTAAAACAATCTGGTCCTGTCCATATGTTATTCATGATTTTTGGAAGATTTCCTCGTCCTGTCTCAAATAATAAATTTAAAACAAAAAGGAAAATTCCCCCAGAGAATAAGATTGCCGATATATTACTTAAAAAACCAGTTCTAACTTCGGTATAGTTCGGTTCAGTGTACAACATTAGGGAAAGTCCAGCGAGGACAATAATCCCACTCATAATTGAGATTTTTGTGAATAAATTTTTCATGTATATTGTAGGGTTTAAAGATTTTTACATAATATAACATACATATTTATTAAATGTCAAGTCTTTTATAAATGCTATAATTTTATTCATGAAAACTTTTAGCGAAAGAGTTTTACAAGCAGCTCTCGCAATTCCAAAAGGAAAAGTTACGACTTATGGAGCGATTACTCGAGCTTGTGGTGCGGGACCAATGGCTTCGCAAAGTATTACTTCGATTCTCGGTAAGGCATACGATGCAGGGCACAAAAATATTCCATTTCATCGAATCGTATATGCTGGCGGAAAAGTTTGGCTCGATGATTCGTATCGTGTAAAACGATTGAAATTATACAAACAAGAAGGAATTGAAGTGGACCCAAAGACTGGAAAAATAAAAAATTTCCTTAATATTTTATTTGAATATAAATAAAAAAAGTTAAGCATGAATGCTTAACTCTCAGATTTTTCTTTGAAATGGATTTTGTAGGTTTTGCCGTTGAATTCGTAAGTTACCCAATCTTCTTTTTGTTCAATAATTTGGGTTATTACTGCGTTGGTAAAAACTTTCTGCGCATACTTTTTTACGTCGTCTTTAAAAGTATTTATCACAGGAACTCTAGAGGTGATTAGAAGATTTATGGAAAAAGAATTGCCATCTATTTTTAAAGGACCACTTTCTTCAGCCCAAAGACATCTCATTGCGAAAGATACTTCTTTTGCAAATTTTTCAAACTCTTGCAATTTAATAAGAGCAGGTGCAAGTTCAGTTATGTTTACCATGGTTTCTATTTTTTTAAGTTTTCTCAAATTTACCTTTTTTTAAAAAATAGTCAAATAAAAAAATCCCTCGCAGGAAACGAGAGATTTTTTATTTCTTACTACCTAATTACATTTGTTGTCCTGACATTTTACTTTCGCAATCTCGGCAAACTTTTTTGTGTGACAAGACTTCGTAAACAGCTGAAAGACCAACTAGGATGTAAATGATTCTTGAAATCATTCCTTCCATTCCACCGAAAATTTTTCCAACTATATCCCAACCTGCGATCCCAAAAACTAACCAGTTTATACCTCCGATAATAACTAAAATATACGTAATTTTGTGAAGCTTCATAGAATTATAAATTAATCTAATAAAACGACCCACCCTCGTATTTACAATAATTGTAACACTTTTTGTTTTTTGGCAATTCACTGCAAGTCACTTTTGTGGTAAATTCTAATTATATGGAAGGAAGTAATCTAGAAAAAGAACCAGAATACTCAGTAGAGATATTGTGGGGAGAAGAGGGGGAAAGTCAGAAGTTTGTGGATTTAGAAGATGTTGATGGAAATTATTATATTTACAGTCTACCTAAAAGTGAAGAAAGTCAGCATATAGGTTTAGTTGTCAAAGCAGCTGATAAATTTAAATTGTCTGGTATGGTAGAACGAAAAGGTGGTGGTTTTGTAGAAAAAGTCGGCGGCAGTATTACTATTTTTGGCACTTCGACAATGTTAGGTAATTTTGATTCGGAAAAAGCATGGACAGCTTTTGAAAAAGCTTATCCAGAATTTAATATTAAAGTTGTAAAATAAATTATGGCAATTGATGAAGTATTAAATAAAATTTTAAAAGAAATGTGGCGACTTGATGAAAAAATGACAAACGGACATATCTTGGAAGAAATCGAAAAGGATTTTTATAATAAAAATTTACAAACAATTCAGGAATATTATATTCATAATAGTGAATATTGGAGCGAAAAGAATTTTGTCTAAGCCTTGGTTTTGTGATAATCTTTGCCTATGGAAATCAAGATAAACACTAACGAGGAGGAGGGTCTTTTGCGAAATTTAGAAAATAGAAATGATCCAGAATCTGCTCGTATAAAGCGCTATTTAGCTATGCCTGACCTTTCTCGTACTGAAGGCAGTCCAATCAAAGAATTAGTTCAAAAAATAACAGAAAGTCCAGATTTTAAAAATTTCGACACAATAGAAGTTCCAGAAATTGTTTCAACTGATGTAGCTTTTGACCTTTTTGATTTTCCATCAACGCACCCTGCTCGTTCTAAGTCAGATACATATTACACAGACGACAATCATATACTTCGAACACACACAACAGTGATGTGGTATTACTATTTGCATAATGAAGAGATAAAAAAGAAAATTGAAAATGGAGAGGATGTCGGATGTTTGTCTTATGGAAAAGTTTATAGAAAAGATGAAATCGATCGTCGGCATATGAATGTCTTTCATCAAATCGACGGATGGTATTTGACTCCACGAACAAAGAAAACAGTAACGATGGATGATTTGAAAGAGGTACTTATAAAAATCGTTCAAACTCTTTTTGGCCAAGATGTAAAATATCAATTTATTGAAGAGACCTTTCCTTTTACCGACCCCTCGATTGAAGTTGAGGTTGAAATAAATGGAAAGTGGGTGGAGGTTGTAGGCTCTGGTGTGGTAAAAGGTGCAGTTTTGAAAAATCTTGGAGTTGATCCAGAAAAATATAACGGTTGGGCATTCGGCTTCGGACTTGAAAGACTTGCAATCATTGGAATGGAACTTCCAGACATAAGACTTCTTTGGTCAGATGATGAGCGTGTAAAAAAACAATTAAAGCTTGGAAATATTTTTAAAGAAGTTAGTAAGTATCCTGCAATTGTGCGAGATATCTCTTTCTTGGTAGACAAAGCAAATTTTGCACCGAATGATTATTTTGATGTTGTGCGAGATGTGGTGGGTGATATGGCAGAAGAAATGGCGCTCGTGGACGAATATGAAAATGAAGCAAAGTTTGGAGCAGGGAAGAAGAGTTATGCATATAGAATAACTTACCGAGCGCTTGATCGAACTCTGACTGACACAGAAGTAAATGAAATTCATAAAAAGCTAGAAGAAGAAACTACTAAAGTTTTTGGCGCGACTGTGAGATAAAAAAAGAGAGGAACAATATTCCTCTCTTTCACTTTATTTTTTATAGCAAATCACTTACAACACTTGTTCCGGCTTGAATGAAGTAAAGTTCAGAACATTTTTTCCAATGCTCACGAACACCTTCAAAGCATTCTTTTTCTTCACCATTTTTGTATTCCAAAACATAGACGGCTTGAAGATTCGCGGGGTTGTAGTGTGCATGGGCAATAACAACACAGGCATAGCCAGAAACTTGGTTAAGTTTGGTCATAAAATCAATAATCTGCTCGTCTGTTTTCTTTAGCGCAGAATGTTGTGGTGTAGTAATCGCTGCCATAGGGGTTGATTCACACGCATTTACGAAAGTGATGAATTTATTTTTATCAACTTCGTTCAACATACTAAACAACTTAATTTCCCACATATTAGGGTATTGTTGCTTTTTTAACTTTTCACTTAATTTTAATTTGAGTATCTGGTCCATAAGTATATTTTTTAATGTTGTTATGTAAATAATAGCATAAAAAATACTTATTGTCAAACGATAGAAAACCTTTGAAAACAAAGGCTTTTTTCTGTGGAAAAAGTTCAAAAAATGCTTCCAAAATAAGTCTATTTTTGCTATAATAAAAACATAAATAATTTAACTATAATATGTCTAAAAAGCTCAATT
>DAORIO010000013.1:0-16026 GCA_035438585.1 Minisyncoccota bacterium
ATTTCTTTTGTTCCATCTAGAACATTGTATTTTTCAATTGAATCTGAGAAAGATACTTGCCCTTGATACCAAACATCCGGGTATGTTCCCTCTCTTGGATTAATTGGCACTCCGCAGTAAATATAGGTTCCGTTCGCAGACCACGCACATTTTTCTGGTATTGAGTTGATTGAAGTACTTGTTAGGCGTGATGTTTTTGTGTCATATAGAGATATTTTCATATATGAAGATCCCGCTTCTCCTATTAAAAATTTATCACCAGATTTGTTTGGTAAAACAGTTAAACCCTTTATACCACCAGTTAATTTCTCAAAAACATTATTTTGAGTGTTTAAGATATAAGAGTAACCCGGTACAAATCCAGAAGGTTTTGTTGTTAGTAATAGTTTTGTCGGTGTTATAAAGTTGGTGGCCCATTCTGAAAAAGTATGTGAAAAAATGCTTTTCTTGTTACTTCCATTTGGATCAGCAAAAGATCCAGAGGATGAGCCGTCAAAGTTTTGCAAATAAAATAATTTACCGGATTGTTGGTCTACTGAGATTGAAATTAAATCTTCAGGCAAAAAAGAACCTTTTAGAGAATTTTCTAAGTCAGCTCCCGGAATAAAGGTTGCAGCAAATGTTTCTACTGTTTCTAGGTCGGAAGAGATGTATCTTAAAACGATACTACTTCCCAGAGGTCCAAAAATTGCTTCGTGTATTTGAGGCATTCTTTTTGAAGAAACAAGTGCCTCTTCTTCTGTGTCTGGGAAAATATCTATAACTTGACCGGTTATTCTGTTTACAGAACGAACAGCAGAATAAATAGCCACAGAGTTTAAATTTAATACATCTGTTCTTGTTTTTTCTATTGAAGTTATTCCTGCAACTGGTCCTTGGTAAATCTTTCTTATTTTAGGTTTTGTTAACTCTTTGTCATCTGTCTGTGAAGGTTCTTCGTTGGTTGTGTTGCCTGTGTTTTCGTTTGGAGTGCTTTCTACTGCTGGTTCTTCTTTTTTGCCGAAAGGTAGAAACTCTCTAAAGGTAATACCCCCACCATTTGTTGTTTCGCTTGTGTTGTTTTTACCTTTCATTCCTAAATAAGCAGAAAGACCTAGGATTCCAACAAAAATTATTATAAAAATTATGATTAGTATTTTTTTCATATTATCTAGGCTCTACTCTTTTTATAAATTTAATTTTATTTTTGTACTCTGTAGTGTTGTAAATACCAACAGCATTGCCGGGCTCTCTACCACTACCTCCGTGCGAGTCTGCTATTTTGCCATTCCCTACATATATAAGTACGTGGCGATTTCCAGATGTCCAGCCGAGCAAGTCTCCTGGTTTTAAGGCTATCCCGTTTACTTCGGTGTTTGTTAATGAGTTTACACGTTCAGCATTACTAAAAATTGTTTGTGTTCCGCCATTAAATTCCTTATATCCAGAGTATCTTAAAACAAAATTAACAAATCCAGAGCAATCTAAACAAATAGTCCCTGGTGGGCAAAATGTTTTACAAGGTCCTGTTGGTGGGCAGTCTTTTGTTTCGTATTGGTATGGAGGAGGTGTTCCCTTTCCTCCAAATCTATAAGTTGTTTTTCCGTTTAGTTTTGAAACTATAGAATAAACCAGATTTTCATTTGGAGTGCTCGGTACGTTGCAGTCTATCCCAGCTGGGCAACTAACTCCTGTTTGAGGAATTCCTACGTTCGTATCTCCTGAGTATTCAATTTTAATTGTCTGTTTATCAAGTCTAAAATCAATCGATACAAGGTCTGGATTAATAGTTATTAATATAAGATATGATCCAAGTAGTAAAAGAAGCCCCTTTATTGCATCTAGTATTTTTTTCTTACCTGCACCTTTTGAAATAAAAGAATCAGACATCATCCATTCTATTCCACCAAAAACAATCATAAACGCAGCCATCGCGGCAGCAAGGCCAATGATAACTTTGATTAAATTATTTACATAAGTACCAAGATTAAAGCCTGGACCAACCACGTTATTTGGAACAATGCCGGGAATTGGGGCAAGTAATTCATATGTATTGTCGTAACTACTTGTACCTGTTGTAAAGGGTGTTGGCGGCGGCGGAGTTGGTTCAAATGTTAACTTAAAAAAACACCGACTGTTTGTTTCGTTTCCTGTTGTTGTTTTAAAATCTGCACGAGCTTGGTTGCAGGCGGCGATATCCTCATAAGGTCCCCTTTGGTCACTTGGTCCTGTACCAAAGAAAAACCAAATAGCTTTTGCGTTCCCGTAGTTTGTTCCAATAAATTCAAAATTTTCGTCGCAAAAAGAATCGCATTCGTATTTTAGCTCTCCGTTTGGTTTACCCTCAGAAACATAATTGTTTTCAACGTCGCCTTTTACCTCTATATAAAAATAATCACAGTCTAGGTTTGGTCTAATTTCACATTCATCTTCTCCGGCTTTTAGTGTAATTTCTGTTAGGTTTGATGCAATAACTTTTAGTTTTAGGTTGTCTACCCCAGCAACGGCGTCATCGTTTCCTATACCGTAATCATCTTCAAGTAAGCTTATGTCCAATTCTTTTCCGGCACAATTTTCTGTTTCAATAACCATCTTTATCGTAGGCCTGTTCGTGTCAGAGTACCAAGCGTCAGACTGTGTTCCCGCTGGTTGAAAATAAGCATTTTTTACATTACATGGCGCTGTTGTAGATTGAGCGTTTGAGGAATTAGCAAAAGAAAAGAATAGTGTAAGTATTCCTATAGCCATCAAACTTAAATTAAAAATCTTTTTCATTTAATTCCCTAAAACATTAACATTTAAACTTCTATTTGCTTTCTGAAAAATTTTACCAAGGTTCGATACTTCTAGTTGTATGTTCGACAATCCACTTCCTCCGTCACCCCGAACAATTATAAAACTTTTATAAGCAGGAGTTGTTATAGTTGTGCCGTTAACTTTCCAAGCGTATTTTAGCGCAGGGTCATTTTTGTTTTTTGGAGTTATAAAAAATGGTTCAGCTATTAAGTTGAAGTCATTTTGACCCACACTTACTCCGTCATTTAGTGCGTTCCAAAAATCGATACCTAGACCATCTTTTTTTTGATAGAACAATATAATTGGATTATAAAATAATAAATCTGTTTTTGCTGAAGAAACGTAAGCACCTGTAGAATCTGTTGCTCTTACTTCAATTTTCTCAACTTGTTTTAGAGGGTCACTTCTAAAAGAGAAGCTTTGTTTGGAAAAACCTGAAGAGTTTGGTACGTTGTCAAAATTTCGTTTCCAGTTAAAAGTTAGATTTTTTTGAGAAGCTGTTGTTTGGTTTTTCCTATTCGGAATGGCTGTCATTTCAATTAGAGACTCTTTGGTGGGTAAGATTTTTCCCTTATATAGACTATTTGCGTACCCGTCGACCGTCTCCCAAAGTATATCTATACTTGAAGGCTCTATTGTTACGGTTTTTTCGATCTGTATTCCAGTATTAATATCTACTATTTTTGCCGTTATTGTTGTTTTTTTACCTAAAGGTCCTGTGGTTAGAAGTAATTCCTTCAAACCGGTTCCCGATCTTTCAATTTTGCCGTCTATTCTCCACTCTATTTGTGTGTTGTCTAAATTAACAAGAAAACTAGATAGACTAATTTTAACTTCTTGGTTTTCTTCGGGAACTTCAGGGTTTATGCTTATTGAAATATCGTTGTCGTCTATTGAGGCGATATTTTGAGCATTAACATTTACATAAAATGCAAAAAAAGAAAAAAGTGCGAAAAATATAATTAAGTTTCGTTTATACATTACGTTTATTTTATCACGCATTTTATTCGTTTGCGAACAAAAAATAGTATTTAACCTCCAGAAGCTTCTAATTCTTCTTTTGATTTTTTTATTGCCAAAATTTGAGATGGATCAGACGTTATTATTTGATCTTCTGTATATGAAGCGACAATTTGTATCGCCACATGTTTTAATCCTGCAAAGAAAATTCCCTCACCCACCCCAGATTCTAGTAGTAGATATTTTTCTTCATCTGTTAAGTTGAAGGTCTTTTGAAGAACTTCCATTGTAGACGGAGACTGTTTAAGCAGTATTTGAATTGATGAGTTTGTAACAATCGGCACTCCATATGGACTTTTCATAAAGTCTCCAACGTCTTGAGTAATAGTACAAAGACCTAAGAAGTATTTTCGCCCTCTTTTGGCAATTGAATATAGAAAAGAAGCAGTGTCTTCAGATTTCATCATCCACCACGCCTCGTCGACTACCAAAAGTCTTTTTTTAAGAGTTCGTCTGACGGCGTTCCATATAAAGTGTGTGACAATATACATTGCGACGGGTTTTAGTTCGTCTTCCATGTCTCGAACAGAAAAGACTATAAATTTTTTATTAATATCAACATTTGTAGGCTGATTTATGAAAGTTGACCAACTTCCTCTTGTGAATTTTTGAAGTCGAGCAAGTATAGACTCAGAACCTTCCATTCCAGATAGAACCATTTCAAAATCTGATAGAAGTGGTGGCTCTACGTTTGCAAAGTCTGATTCTGGGGTAATGTCTTTTATTGCATAAGTTTCAGTAATAGCGCGGTCTACAATAGAATCTTCTTCTGGAGTAAGACCTCCAAGCATTATTCTAAATAGTCCAACTAAGTTAATTATGTTAGATCTCAAAACATCAGCCGCCGTCTCATCTTCTTTTGGGACTGGTAGATCAAACGGGTTTATATGATGTTCTGATGAAAGTGAAATATTAAAATATCTGCCGCCAACAGCTTCAGACAAATATTCATATTCCCTTTCAGGGTCGATGACGATAACTTCAGTGTCGAACATTAAAGTTCTCAATATTTCCAGTTTCGTTGCGTAAGATTTTCCAGAACCAGATTTTGCAAAAATTATAGAATTGTAGTTTTCAAGAGAAAATCTATCAAATAAAACAAGTGAAGAATTATGTCTGTTTATTCCGTATAAAATACCCTTGTCAGAATTTAGGTCAAAAGAAACGAATGGAAAAATTGAAGAAATAGGCGCGGTGTTTAGTTTTTGGTGGACAGCAAGTTCGTCGGTTCCAGTAGGAATAGAAGATTTAAAACCTTCAACTTGTTGATAAAGTGCTGGTTTTATATATACAAGTTTTGATTCAAGTCTTGATTTTATTTCATTTTCAACTTTGTATAGTTCTTCTTCTTTGTCGGCGTAGATTGTTATGTATACACCCGCGTCAAAAAGTTTTTCTTCCGCCATCTGAAGAGAGTCTCTAAGTTCTTCAAGGTTTCTAAAAGCGGTATCAAGCAACGGATCTCTAACAAGACCCTTTTCTTCTCGAACCATTATTTGACTTTGGACTTCGGCGACCTTTTTTTGGAAAGCCCGAAGAGCTTGAGATGTGTCTACTGGGTGAACAAAAATTGATATATCAAATATTCTCTCCATATTTATAATCGGAGTAAACCAATCTTCAGAAAGAGTGCTTGGAAAAGAAATAATGAAATAAGTTCTAAGTATTTTGTCACCAAGTCTTAAGTAACGAGGTTCTATTTTAAGAGCCTCAGGGGCAATCAAGTCCTCAAAGCTTAAAGAGGCAGCTCTGTACATTTCGGCAGGCAAAACAGGCACAGGTATTGTGCTTGCTTCCCCTTTTTTCTTTCCGAATAATGAATCAAAAATTCCCATTTTTATGTTTCTGTTATATATAGTATATCGTATTTAGGGCAATTGATTAGTTTATAACTTTATAAATAATCTATTTTTCTACTATTCCTCGTGCATTATCTCCTGGGTTGAAAGATTTGTGGAATAATTCAACCAATTCATCACTCCCTAGTTGAACAGCACGAACACCAACTCTTTTTAGCCCCGAAATGATAACTGCAAGTCTTTGTTCTAGTTGGCTTCTTTTTTCTTCAAAAATAGCTGCTTCGTCTGCTTTTTCTTTTTTATCGTCAGTTTTTTTGAATGGGTTTGAAGGCAAGATGCTCGACATACTTTGGTTTGATAGTGAAGAAGTGTAAGGAACGATTATATAAAACCTTTTTTGCATAATATTGTGAGTGTCAGTAAATCCCCGTATAAATTCTATGTATTCTCGAATTTGAACTTTCATTAGTGGTTCCAGCTCTTCTTTTTGTCTGTCATCTAGGACAGATAAGTAAGGTAATATATCGTAGCGTCTTGATTGGGTAAGTATTTGCAAAGAAAAGTCTATTGAGTTCAAGAAAGCTTGATAATTATAGTAAAGAGCCTGGCGCTCATCATAAGATTTTAGAGCCATGTTAACAGATGAAGCAAGAAGTACGGCTCGAATCCCTCCGTCTTTTAGTACAATCAATCCGTCTCGGATTTCTTTTATGGGTACAAATTCTTGAGTTGGTCTTGAGCTTGGCATATTATTCTTCGGTTGGTTTGTTTATGTCTTGGACGTCTAGATTCCAAGAAAGGTCTTTTAATTTACTATTTGATAATTTCGGTATGAAACTTTTTATATCTCCTGGGTCAAGGTCTGATGCTTTTGATTCTTTCTTTGGCTCACTCTTTTTCCATAAATATAACTTGCTTTGTAGTTTGTATGTTACCCAAGCATTAACGATAAAAATAAAAGGTTTTCCATTTATTTTGTAAAATGCCAGTGCTAAAGAAAGTAAAACTATAGGAAGGCCAATAATAAAAGCTAGAAATCCTGGTAGAAATCTGAAAATCATATATACCATTCCAGCTCCCCCACCTAAATAAGCAAATTGTTTAAAAGTAAGAGGTCCAAAAAGTTTGTCTTCTACGTCTATAAATTGAGGAACTTTAAATTGCATGACATGGTGATTATATCACCATGTCATGCAATTTAATTAACAATTATAATTTTAAATTTTAGATTAAGCTATTTCTCGATAAGGATCACTGTATTTTTCTCCAGGAGGTATTGGAACAGTTGAAGTATTTTTTTGTAAACTATGAGGTTCGTTTAATTTTTGCTCGGCAAATGAGATTGGTTTTGAAGCAGGTGGATTTGTTATGGAGTTTTGAATTGTATCTTCGTCTTCGAGATCTTCATCTAAATCAATATCAGGAAAAGCTTTCTTTATTTCTTCACCGAGCGGTTTGAATATTTCCTTGTTCATATATTCGATTAGCTTGGAAAGTTCATCAGCAGAAAGAGTAAGTTTTTCTTTTATAGATTCTGAAAACTCTATAGGATTTAGGACTCCAACTAATACTAGATAGGTTTCAATATATAGTTCATCAAGTTCGGAAATAGTTAAAGAGTATTCTTTTCCTAAAAAAGTCAGTTTTTCCGCCCAAGGAATTTTTTTTATAACAGCAGAAACCTCTTTTGGCATTTCTTCTATTTTTCTATTTATTTTTTCTTGTATATTATTTTCCATACATATTAAGTGCTTGGTTGTCGAATACTTCTTCTAATTTCATCTGCGGTCGTATTAGCTTGGGTTTGACTATATTCTCCCCCAGAAACAATTGTTCGCCACACCCGGTTACTTTCTATGTTTCTTGCTGATTGTCTTAGGCTTTGGGCTCGTTGATCAACTGACGCACCTTCTGCGGTTCGTAAATTTGCTTCCGCCGTACCAAGGTAGGTAGCTCTCACTGTTCTTCGGTCTGCTCTTGCTGCGGTTAATTCTGTGGCAGCGGTTGTCCACCGAGGGTCGGTATTTGCTACACCTAATTCTCTTAGTTCCGCAATAGCGTTTTGAGCATCAGTAACCCTAGTGTCTGCAGCTACTAGCACAGGTCTGTGTTCTTCTTGTCTTCTAACAAGCTCTCTTCTGGCAGTTTGAATATTCGTCTGAACTCTTTCACTTGGAGCCTGTGTTGCAATGTCGTTTGCTCTTTCTCTCTGTCTTTTTCCTTGTTCTGCTCTCGATGCCACAAATCCACCTTTTTGAGCTTGGCCCAGTCTATTTCCAGAAGCTTGTTGAACAGCTTTTATTGCTCGAACATCAAAACTTGCCGAGCCTACTACTGCACCAGCGTCTCTTGCTCTTGCCGCTGCACTTCCAATTAGTCCACCGCGATTTTCCATATTCTTCATAAATCTAGATTCAGAAAGAGCGGTACCTGCTTTTCCAAGAGTCGCTCTTCCAAGTGCCCCAGCCCCACCGCCTAAAGCTTTTCCGTATAACCCGCCAACTCCGCCAAGAGCAAGCCCTCCAATAGCAGATCCGGCAGAAGCAAATGCTTTTCCAATATCTCCTGACATGCTTGTTGCTATATCTTTTGCTTGTTTTAGAAGAAACGTAATTATTATTAATGGAACAATAACGTCCAGTATTCCTCCTGTTGTAGTGTTGTCAAAAGTTTTGAATCCTTTCAAAAAGCCAGTATTTACGAATAGCAAAATTAAATATAGTAAAAATAAAAATATAGGTACAACAAACGATTGTTTAAGTAGTTCTGGCCACCATTTACTATGGTGCATTTTATCGAGCATTCCAGAGGCACTTGATGGCATAATATATGAAATAAATGCAATTGGAGCAAATATCATAAGCAACCAAAGCCCGATAACTCTCCCTATAAGAATAAAAGCAACAACAAAGAAAATGTACATTCCGAATAAGTTTATTATCGACATGATAAGGGTGATAATAATAAATGGTCCGGCATCTGGCGCTGCAACTTCTTGTACTACGCCTGATTTTGTATTTAATTTTAATGTTCCCGCTTGGCTAAATAATTTTTGAGGATTGAAATTACTTACAATTGCAATAGAAATACTTTTATCCCCCTCCCCGATCCAAGGATTATTGATATATGCATCTGCATTTGTTTCAACTCCCATGTTGTCATAAAATATTTTTCCTAATATATTCGAAGCGTCAATAATTACTCGAGCAAAGAATAAAGAGAAGTTTATCAAAAGACCAACAAGAATTATTGTTCCTAAAAGTTTTTTATCGGCACCTTTTCCTAAAATTATATTTATAGCGATGTACATTAACATTACTATAAATAGAAGGTTAGATAGATCTCGTGTAATAGTCCAGCCTTTTTCTACAAAAGAAGATCCATCAGTAGTCTTTCCGTAATTTGCAGAATTAAGAGTGTAGGCCATCGAGAAATCCATTAGTTGACCTGAAAGGGAAAATAAAAATGATGTCGGCACAAAGAATAGACCGTATATTGCTTGAGCTATACAACCAATTATATTCCAACTAAATCCTCCGTTATGACAAATTGGTAGCGTCGAAGATTCACCCGTTCCTCCTTGGCTTGGGTTTTGTGTTGTTGTCCCTGTGGCACTAGTCATCGCTGTTTGTTCAAACAAAGAAACAGAAGCAGAGTTTAGAAGTCTTGCGTAATATGTTGTTTCTGGAGTTAGTCCGCCAATAGCTACAGTTTTGTTTTGATTTAGCTGCACTGTGTCAAAGTCTGGCACTGTGGTTTTAAGAGATGATGAGTAGTCTTGATTAACAGAGTACTCTATTTCGAGTGGGTTTATTGATTGTAGGTCGGTTTGGTCTTCTGCCTGAATTGTAACTTGGAAATTTATTGTGTTTTCTGTTGCAGAAGTTGCAGAAAGAATATATGCAGTTTCAGCCAATGCTCTTGGTGAAAAAAAAGGACTAAAAACAGTGCTGAGTACTAACCCAAGTGTGATTGTTCCTAGTATTATTTTGTTAATAAAATTTTTCATTTACTAATAAATTCCTAATTTTTGCTCAAAGATTGATGGGTTCATTGCCGGAGTGTCTACTGTCATATAATCACTTATAAATATTGTTGGCCCAAAAGACCCGTCACTTCCAATTGTAACACCTGGTAAAAATGTTTGACTTGTTTGATAGTTAACTCCTGAAGGAAGAAGTTGCGCTGGATATGGTCGCCTTTCTTTTGCAACTGAAGGATAAGCTAAAAGTTCGTTTTGGCATTCAGCAATTAGTCCACTTGATGGATTTGAGACGTAATCAATTTTACTATCTATCTCTTGAATTTGTGAATCAAGTAAATCTACATTCTCTTCTGAGTATATGCCCGGCAAAATATTGTCGGCCTTTTTTTGTAATTCCTTTCTTTTGTCGGCATAAGTAGGGTCGTTTTTGTCAGGTAATTGATTAAATAAATTAGATATATAGTTTATTGAAGAAATAGATGACATTGCATTTTCGTAACTTTCTCCGCTTAATGTTTTTAAGGTGTTATAACTTTCTATTTCTGTGTATTCTTTGTTTATAGCTGAAGCAATCGGTATTTGAGAAGCTCCAGAAAATCTTTGGTTTATATAATCTTTGTATCCAAAAAGGTATGCCCCAGATTGAGAATGTGCTCGTCCTTCCATTGTTCCAACTATTACATTTCTAACTGTTGTCGGGTCGTATGTTAAACCAAAAGATCCGCCGAGTGTTAGTCCATAGATGTTTTGGAAATAGTTTATTAATGCATAAATAGAGCTCGGTGCACTAGAAGAAAGGTAGCTTAATTGAGAAGAAGCTTCCTCTTTCCATGTAGGTCTCGGTCCTGGTAAGCAAAAATCTGCTTGGTATATTAACGGAACCAGAGTAGATATTTTTTGTTGAAGTTGTGTGCTTTTTTGCGCGTATTCTTGTTGTATTTGTAGGTAGTTAGGCAAATCTTCCAAAACTATTTCCTGCGAACCGGCAGCGTTTACCCAACCAGCACCCTGTGCTCCAGTTCCAGATAAAAGCCCACCCAGCGAATTTGATCCGTACCCACCAAAAGCATTTGATCCACCGGGTACATTTGTAGTTAAAGATGAAACACCTTTTTGGATTAAGTTGTTTAATAGAGCTGTGAATACTTTGTTTAGTGCTGCGTCAACTGGATCTTCTGTGTTTTGTAGTTGTTCGTTTCCAGTAAGTGAAACTTTTTTTAATTGTTCACTTATAACAGATCCAGGAGTTACTGTTTCGTATTTTTTACATTCTTCTTGCCCAAAGACAACTTCTTTTTCAACACATTTTTTCATAGACAAAAAACCATCATTTTGAGCTATGTCTTGATTGTTAGAGGAAACTTTTTTTTCAATTTGTTTTGTCGCCAAATCAGATGCCAAGAAAGAAGAGCCTATTTGATTATTTTGAGGCAGTATTGTTGTAGCAAGCCACGCGTCCCAACCTCCTTGTTTAAAATCTCCATCAGAAAATTGTTGCCAATTATCCCCCACTATTTTGTCTAAAGTAAAATCTGGAGTAGTTTCTTGGTTGCTTCTTACGTAGCTTATTATGAGCGAGCTAGAGATTTTTGCAGAAAACGGGCTGTTGCTTTGAGATATTTTACTAGCGGTACTTTTTATACTATTGTCTGCGACGGATGTTACATAAGAATCAAAGTCTTTTATATAAAATGGATTACCGTTAAAGCCTGTGTTTATCCAGTTTATTGTGTTTTCTGTAAGCTTTGCCAAGAGTTGCTGAGACACACTTCGTGCAATTGGGTCCATACAATTTTCTTTTATGAAACTACCTATTTGAGAACTCTCGGAGCTCGGAACTGATTGAAGCGATAGCAGTTTTTCTGTTGCAAAAGAAACACCCATAGTTGCTCCACACGAAGCAAGCCCTACCGCAGCACTACCAGCAACACTTTTTATTAGAGAGTCTATTTTTGAAGCCTCAGCTTTTTTTATTGGAAACAACATCCCTTGAAAAATAAAGGATATAGTTAGAACTATGGATAAAAATCCAGAAAAAAATCTGGGAAATTGCATATTCTTTATTATATTATGGTTAGTTTCTATTGGAAATAAGACAAAAGTGAATAAAGGTGTTTTTCTACATTGTCGCTATATTTTTTGTAAAGAAATATACCGCGAAGACTAAGTATTGGGTCAGAGTAGTAGTTCGACATTAGGTTTATTGAAAGACTTGTTCGAATCAATTCAGAAATTAATGACTTGTGTATACTCGATATTTCTTCCGGCGCTTTTATTTGTATGAGTTCATCTGCGAGATCTGAATATGTTTGTGAAATCTTCTCCAAATTTTCTGTATTATCTGATTCTTCTGCTATTATTTTGGAAAACTCTGTTAATTCACCACCAAAACCCTTATTTTTAGCGGACTCTATTGTTTTTAATACAGCTGCTTTGTATTTTTCTTTGTTTTCTGCGCTGTTTTCTATTACTTGTACTTGTATTTCACTTTCTGGGTTTTCTATTTCTTCTGTTGTTAGTATTTGGTCACCTAGTATTTTTGTTAAATTTTCAACCCCCTCTTGTGTTAGGAGTCCGTTTTGATTAAGAGAAACTGCTAAAGAAAAAATTTCTTTAGCTAATTGGTCTGTTTGGTTTGCGCTAGTGCTTTCTTGGTCGGTTGTTATTCCGAGCTCGTTTTTTTTCAGCTCCGTTTCTTCTTTGTCGTTTATTCCATTTTGGTCGCTATCTTTTTGTTTCGGATCTGTTCCCCAAAGAGACTCCTCCCAGTCATATAACCCATCCATATCTTGGTCGTTTAATACTAGTGTACTTGCGGATATGTTTTTGATATTTGCAGCTTCGTTGTTTGAGTAGTTTTTTTTATTAAAAAAGAACAACGAAAAAAAGATTACCAAAAAGATTAATAAAAAAATTGATAATTTTTTACTTGGTAGGTAATTTTGAGTAGTCATTTTTTAAAAAGGTGTTTGTGCTGTTGAGTAGAATGTTACTGGAAATGTTGGCACTGGTACTGGTATCGGGGTATCTGTGAAACAGATAGGAAGTGGTGTTACTAGGTAGTTCCCCTTAAAGAAAACCGCTGGCTTTATTTTAAAAGCTAAATTTTCGATTACTGGAGTGTATGGTAGCGGTAATGCTACATTGTATGGTTGTATAGAAAAAGGGGCGCCAGATGTATTTCCTGGGCAAGTTATCCCAGGGATAGGATAGAGTAAAATTCTACCACCAAGCGGTGCTTGAACTATTGCCTTAGAGAAGCTAAAGCTAAAGAAGAAAACAAACAAGCAAGCTAAAATTTTATAAAAAAGATTCATAAGTGTTAGTTAATTGTATCATTATTTAACAAAGTGTCATTTAGGCTGTCTATAATACAGATCCATTGAGAAAAATTTAAATCTTCTGCTCTTACTTTTTCGTTAATGTCCATAGCAGTAAATATTTTTAAAATTTGCTCGCGAGGCGCAATACTTGAAAGATTTTGAATTAAAACTTTTCTTTTGTGCTTGAACCCTTCTTTTATTACTTTGAAAAATTCGTATTCACCCACTGTACCAAGTCTTTCTTTTGAGATGTCCTCGATTGAAATAACGGCCGAGTCAACTTTCGGTGACGGTGTGAAATATTTTTTTGGAACTTTTGTGACAATTCTTGGTGTGCCATACGCTTTTATTGATAAAGATAAAATACTTTCTTTATTATCGCGCGCTACAATTCTAGCAACAACTTCTCTTTGTAGTAGTAAAACCATTTGCATGGGCTGATGTTCTCCAGACAAAAACTTTTCTAATATTTCACCGGTTATGTAGTACGGAATATTTGCAATTATTTTATATGCACTGTTTATTTCTCGAGTGTCGTAAATCAAAACATCTACGTTTTTTATAATGAGCATTTCTTTTTTGATATAGTCTTTGAATTTGTTCTCTAGGTGCTCAATTAGTCGTGTGTCTTTTTCAATTGCAATAACGACAGCACCTTTTTCAAGTAGTGCTTCTGTTAGTATTCCTTTTCCTGGTCCAATTTCTAAAACAGTATCTCCTGGAAAAACGTTACCCGCCTCAACAATTTTTTTAATTATTGTTTTTGAGTTTAAAAAATTCTGCCCTAAGCTTTTTTTAGGACGAATTTTTTTATTTTCTTTTTCGTAATTTTCTCTCACCTTCTTATAATATATGAATTTCGTCTTCTTGGCTCTCACCTCCATAACTCGCCCCGCCTTCAAATTTAATTAGTTCACTTGGTAATCCAGTTAAAAATTCACTTGGTATTCTGAATTCTCTGTTTCCGTAAATCGTGCGCACATTCGCTGTACTTAGATAAAGTTTTCTTTTTGCACGAGTAAGTGCTACATAAAATAGTCTCCTCTCTTCTTCTTTGTCTTCTGTGCGCATTGCTTCACGAACTCTTGCGTGTGGGAATAGATCCATTTCAAGCCCAACAATAAAAACAGTATCAAATTCAAGTCCTTTAGATGAGTGAACTGTCATTAGTCGAACGCCCGTAGACTTTGCTTTGTCGAGAGTGTCAGCGTCGCTATGAAGAGCCGCTTCGTCTAGAAAGGCTGTCATCCCTTCAATGTTTCCAAGGTGGTCAAATTTTTTAGCTAGTGTTACAAGCTCTTCTAGGTTTTCAAGTCTTTCTACTCCGCTTTCAGTATTGTCACTTAGGTCTGCCTCAAGCCCAGATCGAGTAATTGCGTATTTTACTGTTTCTGAAGGTGTGTTTTTCTGCATAAAATCATTTAGGTCGTCTAAAATTTTGTAAAAATTTAATACAGACAACTTTGTTTTTGTTGGCAATGTGTCTAATTGTCCAGAAAAAATCTTCGCAATAGCTACTTTTCCAAGTCCACGCGCAGGAGAATTAATAATTCTTTTTACTTCGCCTAATATTGATTTATCCATACCAGCACGTAAATAAGAAATTAAATCTTTAACCTCTTTTCTTTCAAAGAACCGAACTCCAAGAACGGTGTAAGGTACAGAGTTTCCAAGCATGGCTTCTTCAATAACGCGAGATTGAAAGTTCGCACGATAAAGTACGGCAATTTCTTCTGGTTTTATTCCGTTCGCTATTAAGTTTAGACATTCGTTCGCAACGTAGTGAGCTTCTGCCATTTCGTTGTAGGTAATAGCATAAGTTGCCTGCTCCCCGTCTTCGTTTTCAGTTTTTAAAATTTTAGGAATACGTAAAGTATTTTTTTCTATTGTATGATTTGCTAATTCTAAAATTGTTTTAGTTGAACGATAATTTTGTTCCAAGAAAACAATTTTTGCACCCGGCCAATCTCTTTCGAATCTTAAAATATTTTGGATATTTGCTCCGCGCCAACCATAAATATTTTGATCCGCATCTCCAACAACACAAAGATTTCTGTCTGGTCCAACTAGCATTTTTACAATATTGTATTCGAGATTGTTTGTGTCTTGGTATTCGTCAACGTGAACGTATTTGAATGTTTGGTGATAAAAATTTCGTATGTCTGGTCGAGTTAAAAGTTTGTAACAAACAACAAGTAAATCATCAAAATCTAAAACACCATCTTTTCGGCATTCTTTTTCGTACTCTCTCCAAACAGAAGAAGCGATTTCTTCCATACTACTTTTTGCACTGTCTTCAAGAGATTCGGGTGTTAGTAGATCTTGTTTTGCTTTGGCGATAATTCTTTTTATTTTATCGGGCGCAATTTCTTTTGGGTCATAACCTAAGTTTTTCAAAGCTTGTTTAATGCGGGAATCAGACTCGCTTCCATCAAGTATTGAGAAACTTTTTGAAAGACCAACGCTTTGGGCATTTTCGCGTATGATTTTTACAGACAAGGAGTGAAAAGTTTTAAGCACAGGCATTCCACCTTCTTTTATTTTTGACTCAACTCGCTCCCTCATTTCAGCTGCGGCTTTATTTGTAAATGTAATACCTAAAATATTCTCACCCCGTGTTCCCTGACTAATTAGATGAATTATCCTCTCTACGATTGTTTTTGTTTTGCCAGCTCCGGCACCTGCGACAATCAAAAGAGGTCCTTCTGTGCACATTACCGCCTCTTTTTGTTTGTCGTTAAGATTTTCCATCAGTAAACTATAACATTTGACCTCAAATATTAGTAAACTAGCATGTTAGTAATTAGAAAGTTATTTTTCATTTTTTTCTATACTAATTTACTAATTACAAACATACTAAGATATTCATAAATTGGACATTTTTGGGTATTGTGGGCTATCCACAGACCCTATTGACTTAAGAATTCGTTAGCTTATTATACATAAGCAGACCTGGTCGACGATCAGAAAAAAGCCTTTAAAATAAGGGTTTTTACGAAAAGAAGACTCAGAAATGGATGGAATTTGGTGTTACTTTGGTTCGCTGAAGGACAGCAGGTTCGAGATAAACTTATAGCAAAAAAAATAAAAAACCTTTACCAATTGTAAAATCAGTAAGAAAGAG
>DAORIO010000014.1:0-14748 GCA_035438585.1 Minisyncoccota bacterium
GGCGAAATTCAAAATATAATTGATGCGATGGAAAGTGGGGAAGTCGGGGATGAAGAGTAAGAGGCTTTTAAAATAAAGAGTTTTGTGTTATAAAAAGCTTCTAAATGGGTGTATAGTTCAGTGGTAGAACGCTGTCCTGATAAGACAGAGGCCGATGGTCCGATTCCATCTACACCCACCTCATGAAAAATGGAACTCTCTATATAGTCGGTACTCCTATAGGTAACCTTGGAGATATTTCAAATCGAGCAATTGAAACTTTAAAAAATGTCGGGCTTATTGCCTGTGAAGACACTCGAGTATCTCAAAAACTTTTAAAACATTTTGAAATAAAAAACAAACTTATATCTTTACACGAACATTCAAACAAAAATATTATAGACAAAATTATTTCTATAATGGAAGATGGTGTTGATGTAGCATATATAAGCGATGCTGGAACTCCGGGTATTTCAGATCCTGGATATATGCTTGTAAAAGAAGTTAATGAAAAATTTGGTGGAGAATTTATAAAATCTATTCCTGGTCCAAGTGCTGTAACTTCTGCTCTTTCAATTTCACCTGTTCGAATAGACAAATTTACTTTTATTGGTTTTTTGCCTCACAAAAAAGGACGTCAAACAGAATTAAAAGAGGCGATAAACAGGGAAGAAACGACAATACTTTTTGAATCAACACACAGAATACTAAAATTGATGAAAGAAATTGAAGCTCTAGCACCGGAGCGTCAAATCATAGCCTTTAAAGAACTTACAAAAATGCACGAGCAGTTTTTTCTTGGAACCGCATCAGAAATAACTAAAAAATTGGAATCTGACAAGGGTCTTGTAAAAGGTGAGTTTGTTGTTTTTATCATATAAAATTGTTATTATTGTTGTATGAAAAAAATTAGAGCCATTGCAATTGCGGGGTTTATTTCCATAATATTACCATTTTTAGGTCTCCCTCTTGTTGTAAAAAAAATAGTATTTGTAATCATCGGAGCTTTATTGCTTGGAATTGCTTATCTTATATTTCGCGAAAGTGAACTCAGAGACCGTGCAAAACTTGAAGAAGAATTAAATAAAAAAGAACCTGAATTTGAAGAAAATCTATAAAATATGAGAAAACAGCTGTTAGTCATTACTATAGTGGGATCGATAATGACAGCTGGTTATTTCTTTTTACCAAATGAAGCTACGACAGAATTTGATTCTCAAAACCTAAAGAGTGAAGTTGTAAGTACGACACAACAAGAAACAGAAAAAGAAATTGTTCCAGAAAAAATAATAACCCACATTGAAACTCCAGAAAATGTAATTGGTGTTTACTTCACGAACTGGGCTGCGGGCACAAAAAGCTATCAAGACAAACTTGAAAATATAATCGACACTACAGACGTAAATACTGTGGTTATAGATATAAAAGACTACACTGGAAAAATTGGTTTCAAAACTGACAATGTTTTAATAAACGAAGTTGGTTCATCAGAAGAGCGCATAAAAAATATTGAAGAATATTTTAATTATCTGCATAGTAAAAATATATACATTATCGGACGGCTTGCTGTTTTCCAAGACACTCACTATGTAAACAAATATCCAGAAGTAGCCGTAAAAACATTGGACGGAAAAGTATGGAGAGACAGAAAAAAAATTCCTTGGGTTGAAGCCGGAAACGAAGAATACTGGAATTATATTTTAGAAGTAGCTAAAGAATCTTATAAAATAGGATTTGATGAAATAAATTTTGACTATATTCGATTTCCATCCGACGGAAACATGAAAGATATTAGTTATGCCCATATGAACGGCAGAACACGTCGTGATGTAATGAAATCTTTTTATGAATTTCTAAATAAAAATATGAAGGAAGCCGAGATAACTCATTCTGCAGATCTTTTTGGGTTAGTGACAACAGCAACAGATGATTTGGGAATTGGACAATACTTAGAAGACGCATTACCGAACTTTGATTACATAATGCCGATGGTTTATCCATCTCATTTTGCTGACGGATGGTACAACGTACCAAAACCAGGGAAAGAACCTGGTAAAGTTATTAGGTTATCTATGGAAAAAGCGTTAGAACGAACTATTACGGCTGGTTATGATGCCACAAAACTTAGACCATGGATACAAGACTTTGATCTAGGGGCCATATACACAGAACAATTAGTAAAAGATCAAATACAAGCATCCCTAGACCTTGGAATAAAATCATTTATACTTTGGGACCCAGCAATAAAATATCAACTAGGAGCTCTACAAATTGATGAATATAAGATAAAAAAAGCAGAGACACAAACAGAATCTTTAAGTGAAAATAAATTAGAATAACTGTATAATAAATAAATATGAATTTTAACCAACCAATAAAAATAATTGCCTCTATTATTTTCGTGTTCATACTCGGAACTTATTTTGGCTACAATCAAAAACCAGATAGTTTCTTTGTCCAAACTGTCCTTGGGAAAGAAAATGAAGAAGTTGTTTCAAGTGCTGATTTTGAAATATTTTGGAATGCTTGGAAAAAACTAGATGAAAAATTTCCTGATGCAAAAAATGTAAGTGCCCAAGATAGAATATATGGAGCTATAAAAGGTTTAGCGGACTCATTCAATGACCCTTACACAAATTTTATGACACCAAAAGAATATAACCATCTAAATGAAGATCTTAAGGGTGATTTGGTTGGAATTGGTATCGAAATAGATTCAAAAGATGGCCTAACGAGGGTTTTGGCGCCACTTGAAGGTAGCCCTGCAGAAAAAGCGGGTGTTATCGCTGGAGACATTATTCTAAAAGTTGACGGTATTTCTACTGAAAACATGACACTTGAAGAAGTTGTTTCTAAAATAAGAGGAGAAGCCGGAACTACTGTTAAAATTTCAGTCATAAACGAAAAAGACAAAGTTCAAAGAGAAATCTCTGTAATACGTGCTGTTATAAAAATACCAACACTAAAAACAGAAGAAATAGACAAAGTTTTTGTAATTCATTTATACAATTTCTATGATAATTCGGTAACTGATTTCACTAAGGCGATGCAGAAATATCAAAATTCTGGATTAGATAAAATAGTTATTGATGTTCGAGGAAATCCTGGTGGATATTTAGATTCTGCTATAAAAATCAGTAGTTGGTTTTTGCCAAATGACGAAATAATTGTTCGGGAAAAATTCGCAGAAGGAAAAGAAGAAACTACTTACAGAAGTATTGGACTAGAAAAAATTATAACTAAAAAACCTACTGTAGCTATTTTAGTAGACGGAGGTTCTGCTTCTGCTTCTGAAATTCTCTCTGGCGCTTTGAAAGAAAAATATGAAGCAAAATTGTTTGGAGAAAAAACTTACGGAAAAGGTTCCGTTCAAGAATTAATCCAAATGCCAAACAACACAGCCTTAAAAATAACTGTAGCCAAGTGGTTAACACCAGAAGGTGTTTCTATATCAGAAAAAGGAATTGATCCTGATTTCAAAGTTACTGATGACCCAAAAACAGAGTCAGACGAAACACTCCAAGCAGCAATTAATTACTTAAACAAAAAATAGTTATGAAAGTTATACTAAAGAAAGATGTTCAAAAAATCGGTAGAGCAGGGGATGTAGTAGATGTAAATGAGGGTTATGCAAATAATTTTTTATTTCCCAACAAATTAGCCATCAAAGGAACAGCAGAACTTATTGCAAGCGCTAATCAAAAGAAAGTAGAAAAAGAAGACAAGAAAAAAATGAAACATAGTCTTCTAGAAAAAACGATTTTAGAATTTAAAGGTCAAGAATTTGTAATAAAAAAACCAGTAAACGAAAAAGGTACGCTATTTTCAAAAATTCATGAAAAAGATATCTGCGCTCTTTTAGAAAATAAAGCGGGTATAAAATTAGAAGAGAAAACAATTCTTCTAGAAAAACCAATTGAAAAAACAGGGGAGTATGAAATAAAAATACTAAGCGAAGGAATAAAAAGTAACATTATCCTTAAGATAGAAAAACAATAAAAAAAGCCCTCAAATTTGAGGGCTTTTTTTATTTCTCTGTCTTCACGCTAACCATTTTTCTTACAACAGTTTTGCCGTTGAAATTTGTTTTTCTCTTGTTTTCAAAAGAAACAGTACCTTCTTTTAAGGCAAAAATAGTGTGATCCTTTCCTAGTCCAACATTAGCTCCTGGCATCATTTTTGTACCTCTCTGACGTAAAATAATCATACCCGGCATAGCCTTTGAACCACCTGGTAGTTTAACACCAAGATATTGTGGATTTGAATCTCTTAAGTTATGCGCTGTTCCACCCGCTTTTCTATGTGCCATAAAACTAAATAATTGTTATAATTTATAAGTAGTAGCGATTATACATAATATGCTTGTAAAAATCAAGGACTTTTTAAATACAAAAGGGGGAGCCGATTTAGCAATTGGGGTGCTATTGATTTTAGCCATGATTGTGTCTTTTTTACTAGGTCGGCTTTCAAAAGACGCTAAAAATGCCATAATTATAGAACCTTCTGGTGAAAAAACTAACCAAATAGAACCAGTAGCGTATACGATTGATAATGTAAAAGAACAGACAAAAGAGTTAGGAATTGAGTCTATTGTAGCCTCAAAAAGAGGTTCAAAATACTACTTTATTTGGTGTTCTGGCGCAAAAAATCTCAGCGAAGCAAACAAAATATATTTTAGCTCGGAAGCTTTAGCTCAAAATGCTGGATACAGCTTGGCTACTAATTGCAAATAATAAATGAAAAATACAAAAATACTTTCAATACTTTTGATCACCTTTGTATCAATAACTATTTGGACTCAAATTTCTGATATAAAAAACTACTTAGTTAAATCTGGGGTTATCAAAAAAAATGAGGAAAAATTTTCTACACAAGGGGAAAATTTAAAAGCTTTTCCATATTTTGAAGCATCTAATTTATTAGAAGATATTCGAAATACAAACCTACCTGGACCTCTTAACCAAATTGATGAAAATGATATATCCTCATTAGAAGAAACAGACACTGCAAACATTAAACAGCCTAATTTTGACTTATATGGAGTAATTACTGAGACAAATTTATACAGAAATAATAATGAATTACCTTCACTAGAAATTAATGAAACCTTAAACAAAATGGCTGAAGAGAAACTAAATGATATGTTTAATCGTGGATATTTTGAACATGTATCTCCACAGGGAATTGATATTGAAGATTTAGCCGATGAACATAATTACGAGTATTTAGTTATTGGAGAAAATTTAGCATTAGGTGGATTTAAAACATCTACAGACGTTGTGCGTGCTTGGAGCGAAAGTGAGCCTCATAGAAAAAACATGCTTGATGAAAGATACACTGAAATTGGAGTAGCGGTAAAAAGGGCTTTATACAAAGGCCATCCCGCAACTATAATTGTTCAACATTTTGGCAAATCAACGTCATCATGTCCAACTGTTTCAAAACAAACTAAAGATAGTATAGATAACACTCAACAAGAACTTAAAACCTTAAAAGATAAAATTGAAGAGCTTAAAAAGCAAATAGAAGAAGACTACCGGGAAAACTTGGTAGAAGAGCACAATAAATTAGTATCAACATACAATAAAAAACTTGCGAGCCTTAAGAGTAAAGTAGAGGAGTACAATACGCAAGTAGAAAAATTTAATAATTGCGTACAAAAAACAAATTCTTAATTTATATTAAATTTGTTTAGGGAAGTGGTTTTTCAAGAGGGATATAATGTCGCACAATATATCTTTTGCGACATTGTATACTGGGAGAAAGTCTTCAAGTATTCACAGTGTTCCGGTTATTTAATCAGAAGTTATTGTTAGTTACCTCTTTTATCCGATGTGCTACTTATCTACCAAAAGAACATAATATTACTTAATCAAATATACCCCCTTCTTAGCCAAGGTGCTAAAAAAATAAAGATTCCCATTATTGATACCAGCGACTTCCCTGCTATTGCTCAAAAAAATGACCTGCGCTACCATTAGCTTAATTATTAATTATTCGATTTAAATTTCTATGAAGTTTGACTCTAAATCCAAAAAAATTATTGCCCTGATGCTAATCTTAATTATTGGGATTTTTATTGGTCTATTTTTGAACCAAAATATACATTTTTCTTATATACAAAAAAAATACAAATACGTCGCTAAAAGAATCCTTATTGAAAACCCAAATGATATTATTATTAACTTTTTTGAACTTAGAAAATCATTAAGTACTTATATTGAAAAAAATAATCTTGATATGGGTCTTTTCTTTCAATATATTACAACAGGTACAACCATTGGAGTAAACCAAGACAAACCATATGTTGCAGCTAGCTTGCTCAAACTTCCAAACGTAATACAAGTACAAAAAATGATTGAGGCTAAAGAAATATCTGGTAAAGACACGATAACAATAACAAGTAAGTGGCTTGATGGAAACTACGGAACCTTATACAAAAAAGGTATTGGTGAGAAAGTAACAATAGACGAGTTAATGAAAATATCAATTCAAGAATCTGACAACACGGCAAATAATATTTTAACAAATGATGTTATAGGTGGAGCTCCGGTAAATTTCTACAACTCTCTCGATGTTTCTCCTGAAATTTTAGAAGGAACAATTGCAATAACACCAAGAAATTACTTATCAATACTTAGATCTTTGTTTTTTGCTGGATACTTATCAATAGAAGGCTCAAATAAGGTATTAGAGTTAATGACAGGAATAAATAAAAACGATGATGATCTAGGAGTAAAACTTCCTGCCAATATTAAAATTGCTCAAAAAATAGGAGTTTACGAAAAAAACACAGATGAAAAAAAATATACATATTCAGACTGTGGGATATTTTATCTACCTAAAAGGCCCTATATGCTTTGTATTATGGCAAGAGGTGATCACAGTACTACATCAAACCACACAAGAGAAATATCAAAAATAATTTACGATTACGTTGAATCAGCAAATACCTATACAGACAGATAAAAATTTTATCTTGCTCCAGATTTTACTTGTCCTGCTAAAGGTGTTGGCATATAAAGCATTGGATCAAGATAAGCATTTATCGCCGCAAGTGGCTGTGTAAGAATTTTTCCTTTACACGAAATACTTGGTTTTGTATCAACCTTAACTGCGTCCCCTGCATAAACTGTAACGTGAAGGTGTGGACCAGTCGAATATCCTGTATTTCCACTATAAGCAACAACATCACCCCTGCGAACTCTTTGTCCAGTTTGTGCAGAAACAGCTGATAAATGACCATAAGTACTCGCCAAGCCATTGTCATAGCGTATAAATACCCATTTACCAAAAGAAGCTCTTTTACAAGCAGTATCTGTATCACCAGAACCCTCAACAACACCATCTGCCATAGCAAGAACAGGTGTTCCAATTGAAGCCCTAAAATCTACACCACTATGAGACCCTGACGCGTAAAGCCTACCGGAAGCAGAGGTCTTTCCAAAAAATTGTGTTATCAAAACATCAGAAAGTGGCCAAGAAAAAGGAGCAGAACCAGCTTTTGGAATGCTATTAGGGTCTAATATATATTTTAATTCTGATTCATAAGACCGGATTTCATCTTCAAAAGCTTTTCGTCTTTTTTCATTTTCCGCCAATAATAATCTATATCCTGATTCTGAATTTTTGGTTTCTTTTAAAATAGATTGTGTATCATTTTGAGTAGCCTTAACAACTTTTTCCTGACCAGCTAGTGTTGCCTGAAGTTCTTCTAATTTTTTCTTAGCAACTTCCCGAGAACTTTTTTCAATAAACAATTGATCTTTCACGGAACTCAAATTATCTATATGTTCAACCATTTTCTGTTGTGCAATAGCAGATTGTTCTATTTCGTTCCAAGAATCAGACAAGCTTTCATTTCTAAGAAGTTTTGTAATAAGTGGAGTTCTTTCTTCTACATCCATGTCTCGAATTAAAACTGCGATTGATTTCTTTTGAGAACCTATCAAAGTGTCTTTGTCATTTATGTCGACACTAAGTCCAGATATTGCATCTTGCTCTCTTTCAATTTTTTGTTTTGTGATTTTTATATCTGACGCCAATTTTTGTTGGGTAAGTTTTAGAAGATTAAGTTCATCGTTCAAACTCTTTACAGATCCCCCAATTTCCAAAAGTTTTTTTTGATACTCAGCATTTTCTTTTTCAAGATTTTCAAGCTCCTGACTTTTTTGCTCGATACGTTGGTTTATTTCATCAACAGTTAGAGCACTCGTTTTTGAATATACAAAAAAACAAAGACTCAAAAAAAACAAAACGAATGAAATTTTTTTTATCTTTGTTTTCATTAGATTAATCCAATATTTTTAAAGCATTTTCTAGTCTAATAATTGTCTCTTCTTTTCCTAAAATACTTGCAATTGTGAATGGATCAGGAGATCTATCTTGCCCAGACAATGCATAACGCATCGGGTGTAATACTGCGCCTCTTTTTTCTTGAGTATCTGCATATTGCATAACAGTACTTTTTATCAAATCAACATTGAAATCATCAATATTTTGTAGTAATTCTATCAACGCTTTCAAATGCAAAGCTGTGACCAAAGAATCTTGTTTGGCGTTCCAATTTAAAACATCTTTTTGAAGAGATATTTCAGGAGAAAGGAAAGCAAACTCAGAAGCTTCGATTAATTCTTTTATTTCAATACCATTTGAGATTCTTTCAAAAATAACCGGAATTATTTTTTCCAAATATTGTGAGTTTTTTTCTGCAAAATCCACTGGAATAAATTTCTTGACATACTCCCCTATTTGTTGTTCCGTTAGTTTTTTGAGGTGCTCTTTATTAATCCAATTAAGTTTCTCAATATTGAATACTCCCCCGCCCTTCTGCACCCTATCAAGCTTAAATTGCCCTATTAAAGCGTCTTTTGTGAAGACTTCTTCATCTGTACCAGGATTCCACCCAATGAGCGCCATGAAGTTTAAAATCGCTTCTGGGAGATACCCCTGATCCTTGTATTCAATAGCTGGAATTACTTCTGGGTCCCTCTTTGAAAGCTTAGATTTATCCTTACCCAAGATAAGTGGAATATGAGCATACAATGGCCGACTGGCACCAATAGCTTCTTGAATTAATATTTGGCGAGGAGTATTAGATATATGCTCTTGTCCACGAATTACGTGAGTTATTTTCATCTCCATATCATCAACAACTACAGTAAAGTGATAAAGTGGACTTTCTATATCTCGAGCAATAATAAAATCACCCAGATCTGTTGTGTCAAAAGTTATTTCCCCTAGAATAATATCTTCAAATGTAACTTTTTTTCCCGGGTTTCTAAGCCTTATGACTTCAGCGCGTTGACCTTCTTCGGTTGGAGTTTCTTTTGAAATATAAGCAACATCACGCGCAATCAAATCTTCTAAATATTTTTTATATATTTCTTTTCGATCGCTTTGTCTAAAAAATTCATCATGTTCAAGTCCGAGCCATTTAAATACAGCTAAAAATTCGTCCTCGTATTCTTTCTTTGATCGCTCTGGGTCTGTATCTTCAGAGCGTAAAATAAACTTACCTCCCATACTTCGGGCATATAAGTAATTATATAGAGCAGACCTTACTCCACCGATATGAAAATGCCCTGTTGGGCTTGGGGCAAACCGCGTTATTACTTCACTCATCTTAAAATAATAGCAAAAATATTGACTTCTTTCGATGTTGACCAAACTAATATTTAATTATATAAATTAAATAAATCTAAAACTCTGAACCATGAAAAAAATTATATATATTCATTTTGATGAACTGAGAAAATACTTGATTGAAAAAGGTAAAATACCCGAAGAAGAAACTGTTAGCAATATAAAGGCGTCAAGTAGCGGCAAATCTATCGCAATTGAATGTTCCAGCGTAAGTATTGAACATAAAAATTTTCTTTCAATGGGAATTGAAGACCTAGATATTTCACCAAGTTTAATGAAGATTTTTTTAAAAATGGAAATAAAAAACGGCGGAGATATATTAAAAAGAAGAATGGAATCAGACTGGAGAAAAATAAGGAATGTTGGCAATAAAAAAATACAAGAGATAAATGCCCTACTAAAAGCATACAACCTACCAATCCTTGAAAAGGAATTCTAAAAAACGCCCCATAAGGCGTTTTTTATTTTTCTAACTACTAAAATACTAGTCTACTTCTCATGAGACATTCCAATCGCCAAAAGTTCCTTTGCAATTTTTTCTCCTGCATCAAGTGGCGCAAAGGCTTTTGCGCTCGCGCTCATCTTTTGCCAAAGGTCAGGATTTTCTACAACTCTATCAATTTCTGTTCCGATCACAGCGGCTGAAAGATTATTTTCTTCTATCACAATCGCTCCTCCCGCACGAGCTAGAGAATATGCATTTTTTCTTTGATGATCTGCGTTAGAATTTGTTATAGGAATAAGGATTGATGGAATACCCCAAGAAGCAATTTCAAATATCATTGACCCTGCACGAGATATAACGATTTTTGAAACACCTGAAGCCATAGACAAAGCAACAGTATTTAGATACCCAAACAATTTATATCTATTTCTAATTTCTTCTGGTAAATCTTCAAGAACTATTTTTGATCTTGTTTCCATGCTAGAAATATTTTTTACTCCACACTGATGGATGATTTGATATTTTTGCAAAAGCAAAGGAAGTGCGTCTAGAATCTCATCATTTATTGTCTCGGATCCCTGAGAACCTCCAACTATAAGTATTGTCGGCAAATCACTTTTTAATTTCAAAAATTCATAAGCTCCAACTCCAACAGGTTTTACCACACCGCGTCTTATTGGAAGCCCTGTCACAGCAGTTTTATCTTTTGGAAAATACTCTACTGCTTCTGGAAACGACACGGCAATTCTTTGGGCAAATTTTGCAGAATATTTATTTACGCGCCCTGGACTTGCATCTGATTCATGAATAACAACTGGAATTCTAAGAAGCCTTGCAGCTGTCACAACAGGAAAACTCAAGTATCCACCTTTTGAAAAAACTACATCTGGATAAATAGACCACAAAATAAAAATAGCTCTAAATGTTGCGAAAGCAGTTTTGAATACATCAAAGAAATTTTGAACAGAAAAATAAGTTCGAAGTTTTCCTGAATCAAGTTTTATAAATTCTAAACCATTTTCAAAAACAAGTTGTTTGTCGTATGGATCATCAGATATAAAATACATTCTTGCGCCAACTATTTTTTCTTTTTCAATTTGATTATTTAATTCTTCAGCAACGGCAATAAGCGGATAAAAATGTCCACCAGTTCCACCTCCCACAAATACGAATTTCATATAGAATATTTTACCGAAAAAAACCCTATTTTGCTAATCTTCTTCTGACTTAGACAGGTCTCTCTGATTTTTTGAAATATTCAAAATTATTCCCATGGACGCCAGAGATATCATAAGAGATGTCCCTCCGTGACTCATAAAGACAAGCGGTACTCCAGTCAATGGAAATAAACCACTCATAGCTGCGATATTTATAAAACTCTGCGCAGTAATCATGGTAATTATCCCAAGGACCAAAAGAGAAGAAAACATATCCGGTGCACGTCTGGCAATTCTAAATCCCCGAAGAGCAAAAGCAACATACAAAATAATTACAGAAAAAGTTCCAACAAAACCAAATTCTTCTCCGAGAACTGCAAAAATAGAATCCCCTTGTGGTTCAGGAAGATAACTAAACTTTTGAACACTCTGTCCCAAACCTCGCCCAAAAATACCACCTGAGCCAATAGCAATATGTGATTGATCCAGCTGAAAAGACGCTCCGCGAAGATCTGATGCTGGATTTATAAAAGTTTGGATTCTTTCTCTTAGATAAGGGCGCGTCAAAACAGCAATTGCCAAAACTGCACAAATAGAAACAAAAATAATCAATATTTTTTTAAGTTTTACACCAAAGACAAACAAAAGAGCTCCAAATACAGCGGTCAAAAGAATAATACTTTTTGTATCTGGCTGTTTGAACAACAAAGCAAAAGAAGTAACAATTAAAAGAGCCGGTGCTATTAAAGATGCTTTGTCGAATTTTTTATTCTTAAGCCAAGAAAGATATTTTGCAGAATAAATTATAAAAGCAATTTTGAAAAATTCTACAGGCTGAAAAGAAACCCCAAAAACAGATATCCACCTTCTTGCTCCTCCGTGAGTTAAGCTAATGGAAGGAATAAAAACTAAAATTAAACCAACAATAGAAACCAAAAGTATCGGCACGCTCCATTTTTTCCAAAATCCATACGGGATTTTTGAAGTTGCATACATCGCAAGCAATCCCCCAACAAGTCCAAAAATTATTTGATTTTCCAAAACACCCAAAAATTTTACTTCATTTTTTGCATACACCCCAAGAGATGCTGAAATAAAAATAATTGTTCCAATAGCAACCAAAACTAAAACTAGACCGAGAAAAAACTTATCTACATGACCTTTTGATTTATCCGTATTCATATTAAATTATTGCCAAGATAACTCCAGTAGTGGCACATACGACAGACAAAATCCAATACCTCATTGTAATCTTTGGTCGACTCCAACCACTTGCTTCAAAATGGTGATGGAGCGGTGCAATTTTAAAAATTTTTCCTTTTTCTGGGCCCCAAATTTTCTTTGACCAAATTTGAATAAATGAAGAAAGAGACGTCATGACCAAAGGAAAACCAATTACCAAAAGTAGTAAAACCTGTCCTGTTAAAAAAGCAACCGTGGTAAGAGCAAGAGTTAGAGCGAGCATTCCGGTTTCGCCCATATAAAATCTTGCTGGTGGAATATTGAACCACAAAAATGCAAGTATCGCGCCTGTTACAGCTGCACAAAAAGCGGCTAAGTCTATCTGATTTTGACTAAATGCAATAATTGCATAAGCAGCGAAAATAGTCGCAAAAACTCCACCAGAAAGACCGTCGACTCCATCTATAACGCGACTAGAAAATGTGCCCAGTGTTACTAAAATAAAAAAAGGAATGAATAAAAATCCGAGATGAATTTGTGTATGAATAATTGGAACATTTATAAAATCAGCTCCAAGTTTAAAATAATACCATCCGCCCATAACTAGCCCCAAAATACTTACAATAAAAATTATTGTTTTTCCAGAAAGACCATGAAGTAAACTTTTGTTGTTTGAGTTTATTTCAAGAAGATCCTCGATAAGCCCAATAAATGCTCCAACAAAAAGAGCAAAAAGTGGTAAAAATGTTTGGTTTCTAGAAACAAATTCTAACTTACTTGTTATATCACTCGGAAATAAAATAAACATTACGAATATAATGAACATCGTCAAAATAACAGATCCCCAGACAACAATTCCCCCAACTCTTGGGGTCCTGACCTCAGTTGTGTCGTCATGAATCTTTTTGAAAGCTTCGGACATTTCTGGATTTGTAGCAACATCTTTTCTGGAGACTTTTTTCCAAAGTTTATACTTATAAAAAATATTAGTTAAAAATGGTGTAATAAAAATACCCACCATAAAAGCCAATATTGCCGGAATCGCTATTTTTAATAAACTGCTAGTAACCATAACCAATTAAATAATGTTCTTTTAATTCTTCTAACGACACTCCTCTATTTTCTAAATCTTCAAACAAAACTGAACTATTGTTGTAAAGTTTTTCTACATCAGAAAATCTTCCGTCTTTCGTCGAACCAAGAACCACAATGTAGATAAATCTTTCTTTTACTTTTGTCTTCACAATCAATGTTCCACCTGCATTATCAGTGTACCCTGTTTTAGAAAAATAAATCGGAATTTTTTCGATTAACTCATCTGTATTCGAAAATTTATGAGCAAATCCATCTTGTGAATAAAGTTCTATTTCTTTCAATGCTGTTTTTGAAGCTAATTCTGGGAAAACTGCTTCTAGTATTCTAGCAGAAGAAACGACTTCTCGGGCTGTTGAAACCCCGCCAAAACTAAATCCACCCGCCACAGACTCGTCTTTTATATCTAGTCCCGTAGAATTCAAAAATCTTGTATTGCTTAGACCTAAACTCTGAGCAATTTCATTCATCATTGCGACAAGAGTAATCGGGTCACCCTCTTCGCCGTTTAATGTTTGAGATTTTGTTATTTCATTAAAAAGCGACTCAGCTGCGACATTTGAAGAAGAAAGCATCATTGCAACCAAGAGGTCGTCGACATTCCAAACTTCTCCTGATATAAAATTTGCATCCGCAACTGATAAAATATTTACATTTCCAATTTCTGCAGTTTCTATATTGTTTTGCTCCAGATACTGACCCGCGACAAGTGTTGCCATAATTTTTGTCAAAGATGCTATCGGCAAAACTTCATTTTCATTTTTTGCATATAAAACAATTCCAGATTCTTCATCAACAACAAAAGAAGATTTTGCTAATATTTTATTTTCAGCTAAATAAAAAGGGTTTAGAAATCCAGAAATCCTATTTTGAAAATCTTCTTCTCTTTTTTTGATCTCCATTACGCCATTCAAATAAACAAGTCCTAAAATCAAAATAGAGATTAGACCAAAAATCGCAACTCCGATAGTTGAACTTCGAATAATTTTAAAAGTTTTTTCATCTCGACTAGTCATTACTTTCTATGAAGGCATTTTTTAGATTATTGTTTACTTCTTCAAACTTTGGGAGCTCTTCTACTCTAGATACACCTAAATGCGCCAACGTTTCAACTGTTGGTTCGTATACCACTCTTCCTTTTCCAGCTTTTTTAATAAGCCCCCGAATTTCTAAATTTCGAAGAATAAAAGAAGTATTTACTCCTCGAATAAAATCAAGCTGAGCGCGTGTCACACCAGGAAAATACAA
>DAORIO010000015.1:0-12815 GCA_035438585.1 Minisyncoccota bacterium
CACCCCTTACGGAACTCGATCTTAAGTCGAGCGCGTCTACCAATTCCGCCACCCGGGCAAGGTATCGAACAAAGGGTATAAAGTATTTGTCCTCACAAGTAAAATTTCTGACGAAATTTTCTCGCGAGCCCGCCTCGCGGTTTTTGCCTTTCGCTACGCTCAAACAAAAACAACGCTCCGGCTCGGACTCGTACCCAAAACAGGAAGCAGTTCCTGTTTTTTTGTCGAGTCCGCCCACTAGGGATCGAACCTAGGACCTTCTCCTTAAGAGGGAGCTGCTCTACCAGCTGAGCTATGGGCGGATATAAAATTATCAATTTACTATATTATTCCATTATATCCCTATATTTCTGTTATCTACCAAAACAGCATATGGGTGGATATAAAAATTTAAATAAAAGAGGAATCTTGATTCTTACAGAATCGGTACAGGTTTCGTGTGTTCTCGGTTTACGCCTACGAGCACATACTCAACCTCTTCAAGTCCCCTCCGAAAGCAAAGCAGTTTGCTTTCTTCCTCGGCATACAATAAAAGCCAAAAGCTTTTATTGTAATGTGCCGGGAAGAGGACTTTCTCCTTACAGGAGCGGTATAGGTTTCCGATTTTTTCTCCTTCGGCAAGCTCAGGATTAAAAATATCGGAGAACCTTTTCAAGTCCTACGCAAGAGTAAAGCAGTTTACTCTTGCGCTCCCAGCACCGCAAATCAAAAGATTTGCTTTGTGCCGGGAAGAGGACTTGAACCTCCATGAGTCACCTCGCTTGCTCCTAAGGCAAGTGCGTCTACCAATTTCGCCATCCCGGCAGTGAATGCATAATACTATATATTTAAATATTTTAAAATACTATTCTGAGGCCCGGGCGAGAATGCCTCTCCTTTTAGTCGAAACGCATAATTTTTATAGTCACCTTGCTCCTTAAAAATTAGCGCCTACGGTTCGATTCTCTTGAATAAATAAAATCCTAAAATTAGGATTTTATTTATTTGAGGCCCGGGCGAGAATCGAACCCGCGTATAAGAGTTTTGCAGACTCTTGCCTTACCACTTGGCGACCGGGCCTTTAATTTATTTTTCGTGTGACAACTCTTCTATTCTTTGTCTATTTTTTTCTCCACTATCTATCAAAAAATCGATATGAGGAACAACTCGACTTCTCATATTTTTTTGTAGATATTCTCGAAATTCTGGTCGTTTTCTATGAAGAAAATTTACCACATCAGTTTCTTTGTTGTTCGGAAGAACGCTGACAAATATATCAGCTTTTTTCATTCTATCATCTACCATAACTCTGGTTACAGAAATTAGGGGATTTGAAGTGGCTTCAATTTCTATGAACATAGCTGCAACTCTTCGAATAAGTTCTTCCATTTTTCCTTTTCTTCTGTTTTCTTGGGTTGTTTCCATTTTATTTTTCTACTTCAACAAATGATAAAATAACATCGCCAATTGCAATTTCTATTTTTGAAGCAATCATTATTCCACATTCGTTTCCTTCTAGAACTTCTCTTGCTTTAGTTTTGGCTTGCTCAATTCCAAGTATTGTTGCTTCGCCAATTATATTTTCTCTTCGAATAATTTTTGCCCGTCCTGTTGTTAGAGCTCCTTCCGTTACTCGTCCTCCAACAACTTGCTTTTCTTTTGATTTATTGAAAATTCTCAAAACTTTAGTTTTACCTTTTTCTTCAAGTACAAGTTCTCTTGGGCGTCTGATTTCTTTTAGTTCTTCCAAAAATTCAACAAGTTTGTAAATAATATCAAAAGAATTAATTTGGATATTCTGTACAATAGCCAAGTCTTGAGCTCCTTTCTCAGTCTTTACTCTAAATGAAACAATAACTGCATCTTTGTCTGTCATAAGAGATTTTACATCTGCTTCTGTTACTTGTCCGACACCTGAACTGATTATTTTAAAAGATACTTTGTCATCTTCTATTTTTCTGATTTCTTTTATGATTGCCTCAAGTGTTCCAAGAGTATCTGCTTTTATTATTATAGGAACAAAAAAAGTGTCAGCTTTTATATTTTCGTTTAGATTTATTTTTTGAACAGAAGTCGTTGAAAACACTTCTGCATCTTTTTTATTATCAAAAGTTTCAAAAAATTCACCAGCCGAAGGGACGTTGTCCCAACCAACAATTTGAACTGGATGTGAAGGAGGTACCGTGTCAGCATTTTTACCCATAAAATCTTCCATAATTCTCGTACCTGAGAGTGATCCTTTTAGAGCTACAAAATCTCCTTTTTTCAAAGTTCCATTTTTTATAACAAGAGTTGCAGAGATTCCTCTTTTTGTGTCTCTGTGTGATTCAATAACTACTCCAACAGCATTTTTATTTACATCTGCCGTAAAGTTTTCCATTTCAGCAACTAGTAGAATTATTTCAAGAAGCTGATCTATTCCGTCACCAGTTTTTCCAGAAACAGCTATAAAAGGAATGTTTCCACCAAAACCTTCAACTAGTACATTTTGCTCTGCTAGATCTATTTTTACTTTTTCTACATTTGAGTTTGGCTTATCGCTTTTTGTGATAGCAACAATAAAAGGGGTTTTTGATTCTTCAATTTGTTTTATTGCTTCTTTTGTTTGTTCTTTTACACCTTCTTCACCAGAAACAACAAGTATTGCGATATCCGCAACTTTAAGTCCACGTTCACGCATTCCAGTAAAGGCACTGTGTCCTGGAGTATCTATAAAAACAATTTCTTTTTCTATATTTTTGTCATCTTTATGTTTAACGACAAAAGCACTTAAGTGCTGAGTTATTCCACCAGATTCACCGCCTGCGACATTTGATTTTCGAATATAGTCTAAAAGCGTTGTTTTTCCATGGTCGATATGACCAACAATCGCCACAACAGGTGGGCGTGTTTTTATAGATTCTTCAGCTTTGTTTTGTTTGGTCATAATTTTACTTTGTTTTTAGGATTGCGTTTTTTAGGACAATTCTTTCTTCTTCTGTTAATTCGTGCTCACTCGCCCCATTTATTATCGGCTTTAGAAAAAAGCTATTTCTCTCTCGAGAGTATAATGATGAAAATATAACACCATTTTCCTCTTCGTCAACTAGGGCAACTGAAAAACTCTGGTTGCCTCCTTGGTCTTTGAAGGGGTTATATCTCATAGCATGAACGCCACGAATGCTTCTAGAATTCTTTTTTAAAAGCTCTTTTGTTACTGTTTCCATCTCTTTTTCGCGATTGTTTAGGTTTTCTACTTTAGCCAAAATGTTATTCAAAAAGCCTTCTATGTCAGTATCTTTGTTCTTAAAAAACTTGCTTATCTTTGAGTAAATCAAAATAACCCCAATTAGGGCGATTGAAGATATTCCAAATACGATGTAGAGTAGTATTTCAGATGGCATTTGGCCATTATAAAGAAATGAGAGCTTTTAATCAATTAAAAAATATATTTAAATTTTCTGGTTCAAACCGGGTTTTTTTAGATTTTGCATCGGGAACAAAAATGAACAGAAATGTTTTGAAAGTTTATAGACATGCTAAAGTAAATTTCGGCGCTAATCCTTCTGCTATTTACAAAGAAGGGATTGTTTCTGCTTTAGAAATTGAAAAATCTAGAAAAAATATTGCTAGTTTATTTGGCGCGCATCCAGATGGAGTATTTTTTACTTCTGGAGCTACAGAGTCAAACAATATTGTTGTTCAGGGTGTTATTAAATCTTTTAAAAAACACAATCAAGATTATGCAAAAGTTTTAGTAAGTCCTTATGAACACAAATCTGTAAGTGAGGCTGTTAAGATAGCTGGTGCGAGCATTGTTGAGATGCCAACTGAAGATAATGGCGAGATAGATATAAAGAAAACAAAAGAGATAATAAATAAAGAAAATATAATACTAGTGTGTGCTTCTTTTTGTAGTAATGAAACAGGAATGATTTTGCCAATAAAAGAAATTGTAAAGTTGGTTCGACACAAGAGAAAGGAAAGTGGTTCAGTTTTTCCAATAGTTCATTCTGATATTACGCACGCTATTTTAAATACGGAAATAAAATTAGATACATATGGTGCAGACATTTTAACTTTTGGCGGGTCAAAAATATCTGGCCCTAAAAATATTGGAGCAATAATTACAAAACTCGGAATAGAGATAGAGCCAATATTAGGTGGTGGTGGACAAGAATCTGGCTTAAGGCCAGGAACCTTGGATGTTGCTGGTGTTAATGGGTTGGCTAAAGCTGTTTTGGAAGCTAAAAATAATTTAGGTTTTCTAAGCGCTCACAATAAAGAATTGAAAGACTTTTTGACTGCAGAAATTGCAAGACAAAAATTGAGTGTAAATATCATTGAATACAAAGAAAGAATTGATTCGATAATTGCAATTGTTGTACCAAAAATCGAAAGTGAACTTTTGGTCATTGAACTCGACGCCAAAGGGCTTGTTGTATCGAGCGCTTCTGCCTGCACAAAATTCTCAAATACTCCTGTGCGAGCTTATGAGGTATCGGGTATTGATCTAAAAAATGACGGCGTAATAAGAATTTCTTTTGGAACAGAAACTACAAAAGGGGATTTGAAAAAACTAGTAAAAGCACTTGGTGAAATAATATTGAAATATAAAAATTTCTCTTAATTTATTTTTCTTACCCAGCGTGATATAATGCCCATGTTGAGCGTTTTAGTCTTTGTGGGCTTCAGTCTATGATTCTAAACCCGCAATCTATAAGCTACAACCTAGTAAAATGGTCTAAATACTAATTACTAACATACTAAATACTAAATATGCCACCACTGTTCAACAATTACACGACAAAAGCGAAAGAAGCTATAAAAAGAGCTCATGAACTTGCGATTGAACGGGGACAAAACCACGTTTCGTCGTACCATTTGCTTACAGCTCTTCTTATTCAAGAAGAGTCTTTAATCGTTTCTGTTTTAGATCGAATGGAAATTGATTCTGTTTTACTTACAGATTCTTGTATTGAGGCAATTGAAAATCCAGAAAATAGAAATACAATTTCGCCATCGTATCAAATATATCTAACGCCTGATCTTGCTCAAGCTATTGAACATGCACCAAAGATTGCGAGTTCAATGAAAGATGATTTTGTTTCAACAGAACATCTATTTATTTCAATACTCGATGTGCCTAGCGAAACTCGACAACTTCTTTCTCGTTTTAGAATAAATAGAGATGACTTTATTAGAATCGTTCAAGAATTTCGAAGTCAGAAAGTTACAGAATCATCAACTCCTAAAAAATTTAGAATGCTTTCAAAATTTACACGCAACCTTACAAAACTTGCTCGTGAAGACAAACTTGATCCTGTGATTGGTCGCGACGGAGAAATAATGCGCATAATGCAGATTCTTTCAAGACGTACAAAAAATAATCCTATTTTGATAGGAGAACCGGGAACTGGAAAAACAGCTGTCGTTGAGGGTCTTGCAAATAGAATTGTAAAAGGCGATGTGCCAGAGTCTCTAAAAGACAAAGAACTTGTGTCGCTTGATTTGGGATCGCTTCTTGCTGGAACAAAATATCGTGGAGAATTTGAAGAAAGGTTGAAGGCGATTTTGAAAGAAATAGAAAAAGCAGATGGAAAAATAGTTCTTTTTATCGACGAGATTCACACAATTGTTGGTGCTGGTGGAGCTGAAGGAACAATGGACGCAGCTAATATGCTAAAACCTGCTCTTGCTCGAGGCGAGCTTCGTGCAATTGGCGCCACAACTCTAAAAGAATATCAAAAACATATTGAAAAAGATCCTGCTCTTGCTCGGCGTTTTCAGCCTGTATATGTAGAAGAGCCAAGCGCAGAAGATGCAATTGCAATACTTCGAGGACTTAAAGAAAAATACGAAGTCTATCACGGCGTTCGGATTACAGATGACGCGATTGTTTCTGCTGTAAACTTTTCAACTCGCTACATTACAAATAGATTTTTGCCGGATAAAGCGATTGATCTAATCGATGAAGCATCATCGGCACTTCGAATTGCACTTGAAAACAAGCCACCCATACTTGAAGAAGTAAATAGAAAAGTAATGCGTCTCGAAATTGAAAAAGAAGCGATTCTAAAAGATGTCGATATTGATGGAAATAAAAAAGAACAAAAAGAAAGAGTAAAACTAATTGAAAAAGAGATCGCAAATCTAAAAGAAGAAACTCGAGAAATAGAATTAAAATGGCAGAATGAAAAAGAAACTGTAGTAAAAATTCGAGCTATTAAAAAAGAATTGGAAGCCTTGAAGATTGAGGCAGAAAACGCTGAAGCGAGATCAGACCTCGCTCGAGCAGCGGAGATTCGATATGGAGAAATTCCAACTCTTCAAAAAGAGTTTGATCTAAAACTGGGAAGACTAAAAAAACTTCAAAAATCTCGACGAATTTTGAAAGAAGAAATTACAGAAGAAGACATTGCAGAAGTTGTTGCGCGTTGGACTGGAATTCCATTAAACAAAATGCTTGAAGGTGAAAAAGAAAAACTTCTTCGTATTGAAGAAGAGCTTCGAAAGCGAGTTGTTGGACAAGATGAAGCAATAAAGAAAATTGCTGATGTCGTAAGACGTTCTCGTGCTGGGATTGCTGATCCAAATCGACCAATCGGTTCTTTTCTTTTCTTGGGCCCAACTGGAGTCGGAAAAACAGAACTTACAAAAGCACTCGCAAACTTTATGTTTAACGACGACCACGCTCTTATTCGAGTAGATATGAGTGAGTATATGGAGCGACACAGCGTCTCAAAGCTTATAGGATCGCCGCCAGGCTATGTTGGACATGATGATGCAGGGCAACTAACAGAAGCCGTCCGACATCGCCCTTATTCTGTGATTTTGTTTGATGAAGTGGAAAAAGCTCATCCGGAAGTATTTAATATTTTGCTTCAAGTTTTGGATGAAGGTCATCTAAACGATGCAAAGGGAAGAAAAGTAAATTTCAAAAATTCAATAATTATTTTGACTTCAAATATCGGAAGTCAGTTTATTGAAAAAATGGAAACACTTGGATTTAATACAAAAACTACGGCGGATGATTATGTTCAGACAAAAGAAAAAGTTATGGAATCTTTGAAAGATTATTTCCGACCAGAATTTTTGAATCGATTGGACGAAATTGTAGTATTCGATATTTTGTCTCGAGAGGTTATAAAAAATATTGTCGACATTCGTTTGAATGTTGTAAGAGCTAGACTAAAAGATAAAGATGTAACTCTAAATGTTACAGATAGAGCACTTGAGTATTTGGCCAAGGAAGGGTATGACCCTAAAATGGGAGCGCGACCTTTGAATCGGTTGATTCAAACAAAAATTTTAAATCCTATTGCCGTACATTTAATTTCAAGCGGGGCAGGTAAGGGAGATGTTGTAGATGTAGATTTTGATGAAAAGAAAAATGATTTGATTATTGAGACGAAGAGGAAATCGAAAGTTATGAAAGGTCCGAAGATAAAGAAGGCAGAGATAGTCGTGTAATAAAAAAATCCCAGATTATATCTGGGATTTTTTTATTGCGGGCGATGAAAGAATCGAACTTTCGCCAAAGGTTTTGGAGACCTTCGTTCTACCACTAAACTAATCGCCCCAATCTCGCCGAAGCGAGACCCAGGTTTACCCGACCCTAAAAATTGAATCGGAACCCTAGACCAAACCGAAGTTTGGCCGTTGTTAAAAGAACAAACAAAAAAGAAACTAATAAAAGTTTCTAAATTGTTCAAACATCAGTATATCAAAATACCCTACTGTTTGCTATTTTTTAGCTTCCTTGAAAACAACGTGCTTTCTAAGTTTTTTACTATATTTCTTAAGCTCTATCTTTTTTGTAACCTTCTTCTTGTTCTTTCGACTCCAGTAGGTTTCCTTCGTCTCTTTCGAAACAAGCTTGATCAATTTATCTTGCGCCATATGTTCATAAAAATAGCACAAAGACTGCATTTGAGCAAGGAATGTTTACAGAATAGTCTTTTTTATCTATAATCGCTCTATTGCGTTATTTAGATACGTAATTTGCAAAGACGCGTCGGTGGCGGAGTGGTCAATCGCAATAGACTGTAAATCTATCGCCCTTTGGGCTACGGAGGTTCAAATCCTCCCCGGCGCACAAAAACGAAAAATCCCAATCTTTTGGTTGGGATTTTTCTGTTTGTGGCACGGGGGATTTGAACCGAAGGTCCCAATTTTTAATGAGCAAAGCGAATATAAAAATTGCGGATCTCGACCAACGGGAGAGGCAAATCCGATTTTAAATCGAAAAGGTGTACAGATCCTGTAAGGATCAAAATCCTCCCCAGAAAAATTGTGCGTTTCTAGCGAAGCGAAAGGCAAATCCAATTATTATTTAACCCAAATAATATTTTTATCCCTCTTAAACCAAGTTCTTTGGCGTTTGGCATATTTCCAAATTTCTAAATTTAGTTTTTCAACCATTTCTTTCTCTGTTATTTTTCCTTGCAAAAACTTCGCCATGTAACGATACTCAAGACCAAGTTGCTCCATTCTTTTGAAAGAGAGACCTTGGCTATGCAGTTTTTTTGCTTCATCAAGCATTCCATTTTTAAAACGAGAGATTAATCTTTTTTCAATTCTTTCTTTCAATTCATAATCAGGAAAATCCAAGCCAATAGTTATTGTGTTGTATTTAGGATTTGTTTTTAATTTTGGAACCTTACCGAGTGTTTTAGCAATTTCAATTGCGCGAATAAGGCGAACGGGATTTTTTGCGTCAATTTCTTTAGCTCGGCGTGGATCCAATTTTTTAAGTATTTTAAAAAGTTCTCCGGTGCTTAATTTCTCAAGTTCTTTTCTTAGATTTTTGTTTGGTTTAACTTCTGGAAGTTGTGAATCGTTTATAACAGAGTCAATATAAAAACCCGTTCCACCAACTATAATTGGAATTTTGCCACGCGAAATTATTTCCTCAATTTTTTTATCAGCTAATTTCTTATAATCGGCAACAGAAAATTCTTTTTTTGGATTTGTGACGTCGAGCAAGTGATGGGGAACACCTTTCATTTCTTTTTTAGTTATTTTCCCAGAACCAATATCAAGTCCAATATAGACTTGGCGTGAATCAGCCGAAATTATTTCTCCATTTATTTTTTTTGCCAGCTCAACTGCAAAGTCAGATTTTCCTGTTGCTGTAGGGCCGAGAATTACGACTATTTTTTGCTTAGAATTTTTAGAATTCATTGTTTGACTTATACCATATTTGTGGGAATTGGTCACAAGTATTTTTTCTGACGAAAAAATCTCGCGACCCCGGCTCGGTGTTTTTGCTTTTGCTACGCAAAACAAAAATATACCTGCGCCTTTCAATTCCACATGAAAACAAAGAAGTTTGTTTTCTCTCGGGCACAAAATAAAAAATCTAAGCAAAAGCTTAGATTTTTTATTTTGTGCCCGAGGTGGGAATTGAACCCACACCCCTTTCGGAACACGATTTTGAGTCGTGCGCGTCTACCAATTCCGCCACTCGGGCATTTTCAAAGCAAGTGTCATCATATTAATAGAAAAATAATTAAAAATCAATTCTAAAAATTATATTCATATGCTAAAATTCTATTATGCAAAATCAAAATTCCACCACAGTATTCTTTATTGAAGTTGATAAAATTCGACCAAATCCTTTTCAGCCAAGGCGTGAATTTGAAGAAGGTCCGTTGCGCGATCTTGCGGACTCTATAAGACAATACGGAATACTTCAGCCACTTGTTGTATCTCGAATTGAAGTTGAAAAAGAAGATGGTGGACTTGGTGTTGAGTATGAATTAATAGCAGGAGAGAGAAGACTTCGTGCTTCAAAACTTGCCGGCCTTCGTGAAGTTCCAGCACTTATTCGTGTTGGAGATGATCCAATGATGAAGCTTGAAATCGCGATCATTGAAAACCTTCAACGCGAAAATCTAAACGTCGTCGAACGAGCACGCGCATTTTTTAGACTTCAAGAAGAGTTTGGTTTTTCTCATACACAAATTGGAAAGAAGGTTGGTAAGAGTCGTGAGTATGTTTCAAATACTCTTCGAATTTTGACATTACCTCAAGAAATATTAGACGGTCTTTCAGAAGGAAAACTTTCTGAAGGACATACTCGTCCTCTTATGATGCTCTCAGATAGACCAGAAGAGCAACAAGTTTTATTTAAAGAAATAATATACAAAAAGATTTCAGTTCGAGAAGCAGAACGGTTGGCTCGAAAAGTCGCTTTTGATAAAGTTCGAAAGACGCAGTATAAAATGACTGATCCAGAAATTGTAGAGCTTGAAGAAAAGTTTCAGGAAACTTTGGGCACACGAGTTCATATTGAAAAAACAGATAGAGGAGGATATCTCACAATCGATTTTTTCTCAAAAGAAGATTTACGAGAAATGCTTGAGATGATTCATTCCGAAAATAAAAAATCAGCTACAGCACTTTTGGATAGACATTTGGAAAGTGCAAATACATCAGAAATAATAAATCCGCCAGCTAATGGGGGAAATTTTAGCGAAGAAGTTGCACCTGTTTCTGTTGAAGAAAGCATGCCAGAAGATGATAGAACAAACGAAGAAAAAAAATCTGACGATGCGGATTTGTATAACATCAAAAACTTTTCTCTATAATTATTTTATTGATTTGTAAATCTTCCCCAAAGAGACGCTAGAAATCCATTGTCTCCAACTTTTGATTTTATGTGCTTTTTAGCGAGTGCTGTTTTTACATAGTCTAACCATTTAGAAGTTGGTTTTGAATTTTCTTTTGTAATTATGTCTACAATATCTCCACTTTGTAACTTCTTTGAAAGAGGAACCATTTTTCCATTTACAATAGCACCAGAGCAATGATCTCCAATATCTGTGTGAATTCCATAAGCAAAATCAATCGGTGAAGAATCTGCTGGTAAATCTAGAACATCTCCTTTTGGTGTAAAAATAAAAATTCTGTCGTTGAAGAAATCCATTTTCAAATCTTTCATAAAAGCATCCGCTTTTTCATTAGCATCTTTTATATTTTGAAATTGTTTTATCCAAGCATATTTACCGTCTTGGGTTGGTTTCTTTTTTCCATTTTTATTTATGAATTCTTTGTATGCAAAGTGAGAGGCGATACCATATTCAGCAAGACCGTGCATTTCCATTGTACGTATTTGGACTTCTATAAGCGCACCTTCGCCATTGAAAATAGTTGTATGAAGACTTTGATAACCATTTAGTTTTGGGAGCGCTATGTAGTCTTTTAGGCGCTCAGGAAAGGGTTTCCACATTGAATGCACGATTCCAAGTGCTCGATAACAATCTTCAATTGTGGGCACAATAACCCGCAACGCTAAAATGTCATAGATTTTGTCTATATCCATATGGTGTCTTTGGAGTTTTCTCCATAAACTATATTTATGTTTTACACGCGAGCTAGTTTTTAGAACTTGAATATTTTCGCTTTGTAGTTTCCTTACAATTTCTTTTTCAACTTTTTTAACAATTTTTTCTTTCGCCTCCTTTTTTTCTTCAAGAAGTTTTGTGACTTCTTTAAATTCTTTTGGATAAACATAAGGAAATGCTGCGTCCTCAATTTCACCTTTTAGTTTTGCAATACCGAGGCGATGGGCAAGGGGAGCATATACTTCAAGAGATTCAAGGGCGATACGTTTTTGTTTTTCAGGTTTTACGTAATTAAGAGTTTGAAGGTTGTGAAGTCGGTCAGCGAGTTTTATCATTACCACTCTAAAATCTTCGGCAACTGCTACGAAAAATTTTCGAAGACTTTCTACATGTCTTTCACGGCCGCTGTATTTCAATTTTCCAAGTTTGGTTACACCCGAGACCAAGAAATAAATTTCTTTCCCAAATTCTTTTTTTACTTCTGCTTCTTTTGCTTTTCCATCTTCGATAGTGTCATGAAGTAATCCAGCAGAAATTGTTACTGCATCCATTCCATAACGTGCGAGATTCTTTGCTGTTTCTACAACATGGCCAAAATATGGTTCACCTGATGCGCGCAATTGTCCTTCGTGAGCTCTTTTTGAAAAATAAAAAGCTTTTGAAATAAGAGCTTTATCTTCCTCGGTAGGAAGTTTATCTTTCAGTAAAGAAAAAATAATTTTAGGGGATTTGTAATCCATAATTATTTTAATGTTACAGTTCTTTTTTTATTTTGACAAACGAGTTTAGAAATTAATATTTTAGAAAATATAGTTTAGACCTAAATACAGTAAAAGGGAAAAGCTCATACATGTAATTTTTTTGACAGTTTTGCTTATATTGTGTTATAATATATTTAAACTTAAAACAAAAGATCATGAAAAAAGAAATCGTAATAGTGACATTTATGGTAGTCCTAATCACTTCTTGTGTAAGAGACCTAAGTATCTTCGATAATTTTGTTGTACCAATGGTGATTGATTATTCAAAATCGGTTGAACAGACAGTAGAAGAGAACGGTTATTATTTTATAAATTCTAATATTTCATCACTAGAATTTATAAAAAATGAAACTGTTGCAAAAGATAGTGTCATAATGAAACGTGAAGCTATTTTTCTCAATTTTAATTGCAGTAGGCAATCAAAAGATATTGTTGAACAGATGAAATTATGCGGATTTCGCCCAGGTACTGCTATAGAGCTGTACTCACTCGGAGAACAATACCCGAAAAGTAAAAGAGGAATGGATTTAGTGGCTCTTGGTTCGAGGACAAAAGACTCTCTTGTTCCAGGACTTTGTGAAGACATTGATGGTGATGGGTATGTGTGTCTTTGGCGTTGGTCTAGAAATTGGACTTCTGGCTACTGGTTTTTAGCTTTTCGTGAATAAGTACAAAATAAACCCTGAAATTTATATCTTTCAGGGTTTTTTATTTTGTATTAATTATTGTTTGACAAAATTATAAA
>DAORIO010000016.1:0-12562 GCA_035438585.1 Minisyncoccota bacterium
CAAAGGAATAGACGGGGACTTGCACAAGCAGTGGATTATGTGGTTTAATTCGACGGTAAACGAAGAACCTCACCAAGATTAGAAATCCAAACGACGATACAAGAAATTGTATTTCCCTTACGGGCGGTTGGACAGGTGATGCATGGCCGTCGTCAGCTCGTGGTTTGAGCTGTTCCCTTAAGTGGGGTAACGAGCGCAACCCTCGTCGTGTGTTATAAGTGTCACGCGAGACTGCCTAGCCCTTTGCACACAATGCAAAGGTTTAGATACAAACCAAATTAGAGTAAACGACAACCATAAATTAATTTTTAAAGTAGTATATTTAGTATCAAAGCCTTTTGTCTTTGCGGATAAAGGGCTGGGAGGAAGGAGAGGATGACGCCAGGTCAGCATGTCCCTTTGATATCTTGGGCTACACACATAATACAATCGCCACTACAACGCGTCGCGACGGGGTAACCCTGAGCCAATCGTTATAAAAGTGGCGCCAGTTCGGATTGAGGTCTGCAACTCGACCTCATGAAGTTGGAATTGCTAGTAATCGCGGGTCAGCTATACCGCGGTGAATACGTTCTCAAGTCTTGTACTCACCGCCCGTCAACTCAAGGGAGCCGGGAGTACCCGAAGGCTCACCATAAGGTGGGACGACGGTAAGTTCGGTAACAGGGAGTAAGTCGTAACAAGGCACGGGTAGCGGAAGCTGCTCGTGGATTCATTCCAAATTGGACGCGATAATATTTTTTTAAAATATTAAAGCTTACTACGGTCGGAATATTTACCTTTGGTGAATAAGATACTCGTAAGTGAGGAGTTTCTCACTTCCGTTGCACAGACGGATAGATGTGCGCAAGAACAATGGACCTCGATTTTTAATCGAGAGACGGGACAAAAGAAAGCCCATTTGATGCTACAATATATTTGTATGCAATCTCTCTTCAAACAGTTATTTGTTCAACTTTTAATACTCGGCCTTTTAGTGGGCCTTTTTTACGTTTTATTTTGGAATAAAAAAGCAAATATTAAGCCACTTTCAATGGATTGTCGTGAAGTTGAAATATCTGGAAAAACCTTTATTTTAAAGCGTGCTTTTACGCCCGAAGCTCGTGAATTGGGTCTTTCAGGAACAATTTCACTTCCAGATAATAGCGGTATGATTTTTGAATTTGAAATTCCTGGTAAGTATGGTTTTTGGATGAAAGACATGTTGATGCCTATTGATATAATTTTTGTTGACCAAATTACAATAACTGATGTCTATAAAACTGTAACTCCAGAAAGTTTTCCAACAAGTTTTTTGCCAAGCAGAGATATAAATTTTGTAATTGAACTAAATGGAGGTACTAGTGAAAAAATAAAAATTGAAATTGGAGAAGAAATAAAAATTTCAGCGCCAAAATCTTGTTAGTTTTAAAAGTATTTTAGGATTCGTTCTTTACATAAAAAATTTTTTGTTTTACGGGTAGTTATTTTAAGTTTTCCACCTAGCTATAGTTTTGTATTTTCTATAAAATTAGTTTATTAAATACCTATGTCAATTGAATTTATAACAAAAAGAAGTGGTGAAATTGTTTCTTTTAAAAGAGACAGAATTGAACGAGCAATTGAAAAAGCTTACACTGCAACTTTGGGTAGTTCTGATTCAAAGACAATATCTTCTATTGTGGACGCTGTTTTGATTAATGTCGAAGTGACTTTTGCAGATCGAATTCCTCATGTTGAGGAAATTCAAAATATTGTAGAGAGAGAGCTTGTAAATAAGGGTCATTTTGATGTTGCTAGAGCGTATATTTTGTATCGCGAAGAACGAAACAAGGAACGAGCAAGAGATATTTTTAAAAAACGTGTCTACTTAAAACCATATGAATACCCAGAGCTTTATGAATACGTAAGTGCTATTAGGCATTCTTATTGGATTCATACAGAGTTCAATTTCGTGGGAGATGTTCAAAATTTTAAGGTAAATGTGGATGAGAAAGAGCGCAGTGTTATACAAAATGCCATGCTTGCTATTGCTCAAATCGAAGTCGCCGTTAAAACTTTTTGGGGTGATATATATAAAAAAATTCCTAAACCAGAAGTTGGTGCGGTCGGAGCAACATTTGCCGAAAGTGAAGTTAGACATACAGATGCATACGCACACTTACTTGAAATATTAGGATTAAATGAAACTTTTAAAAATATAGGAGAAGTTCCTGCACTTATGAGGCGGGTGCACTATCTAGATAAATCCCTGGCAAATGCTCGAAGTGAAGATAACAGAGATTATAGTCAGTCAGTACTTCTTTTTTCTCTATTTATAGAACATGTTTCTCTTTTTTCTCAATTCCTTATTATTATGTCCTTTAATAAACACAAAAATTTGTTTAAAGGTATTTCAAACGCAGTAGAGGCAACCTCAAAAGAAGAACAAATTCACGGCCTTTTTGGAATAGATATAATAAATATTATCAAACAAGAACACCCAGATTGGTTCGATCTAGAGTTTGAAGAATCTGTTATAAAATTGTGCGAGGAAGCATTTGAGTCAGAAAAGCAGGTTGTTGATTGGATTTTTGAAAAAGGAGAGCTAGAATTTCTCCCAAAAGCAGTAGTTGTTGAATTTATAAAACAAAGATTTAATAATTCTCTTCAAAGTATTGGTATTAGAGAAATATTTGAGACAGATAAGAATCTTCTAAAAGAATCAGATTGGTTTTATGACGAAGTTATTGCGACAAAACATGGAGATTTCTTTAACAAAAGGTCGATCAATTACAGTAAAAAGACAAAGAGTATCACAAGCGAAGACCTTTTTTAAAACATTATTAATTAATCATAAAAACTTATTATGTATTGGCTAAATGAAAACAGTAGAAAATTTTTGGCAAAAGGATATCTAATTGGAGGTATTAGTGCCGAAGAGCGAATTCGGGAAATAGCGGAAATCGCAGAGGGTTATTTGAAAAAGCCTGGTTTTGCGGATAAGTTTTATGATTATATGTCTCGTGGTTTTTATTCTCTCGCAACTCCTATTTGGGCAAATTATGGAAAAGAGCGAGGTCTTCCTATTAGTTGTTTTGGTAGTTATGTTGACGATGACATGTCTCGTATTTTGTACACTCAAGCCGAGGTTGGAATGATGACAAAGTATGGGGGAGGAACATCTGTGTATTTGGGAGCACTTCGCCCTAGAGGTTCATTGATAAAAGACAACGGACATTCGTCAGGTTCAGTACATTTTTTGGAACTTTTTGATAACTTAATTAATATCGTAAGTCAGGGTACTGTAAGGCGCGGTCATTGCGCTCCATATCTTCCTGTCGAACATCCAGATATTGAGGAATTTTTAAATATAGGAAAAGAAGGTCATCCAATTCAAGAATCAACATATGCAGTCACTGTTACTGATAAGTGGCTAAAAGAAATGGTTGATGGCGATCAGCAAAAGCGTCAAATTTGGGCAAAAATAATACAACGACGCACAGAAATAGGTTATCCATATATTTTCTTTACGGATTCTGTAAACAATAATACGGTGGATGTATATAAGGATAAAAAAATGACTATTTATGGTAGTAATTTGTGTTCAGAAATTTGTTTGCCGACAAACGATCAACTTTCTTTTGTTTGTTGTTTGTCTTCAATAAATCTACGTCACTATAATGAATGGAAAGATACTGACGCTGTTGAAACATTAACAATGTTTTTGGATACAGTTCTTTCTGATTTTATTCATCGACTTGAAAGCTTTAGAGATAGTGAAGATACTCATAAACAGTCAGCATTTTATTTCATGCAACGCGCACATAAGTTTGCAAAAGATCATAGGGCACTCGGCCTTGGTGTTCTTGGTTGGCACACTTTTTTACAAGAAAACAATATTCCATTTGAAAGCCCAGAGGCAATAGAAAAAAATAAAGAAATTTTTTCTCTTATAAAAGAAAAAGCATATAAGGCATCAGAGTCTATGGCCAAAGATTATGGTGAGCCAGAGGTGCTTACGGGATACGGAAGACGTAATTCTACACTGCTTGCGATTGCACCTACAACATCATCAGCATTTATTTTGGGACAAGTTTCTCAGGGAATTGAGCCACTTATGTCAAACGCCTTTGTAAAAGACGTTGATAAAATGAAAGTTACAATTAAAAATCCAACACTCAAAACATTGCTTGAAGAAAAAGGAATGGATACGCCAGAAGTTTGGGCTAGTATTAGAGACAATGATGGATCGGTACAGCATTTTGATTTTTTGACTGAGCATGAAAAAAAGGTTTTTAGAACTTTTAGTGAAATTGATCAAAAGATTATTATTGAACAAGCCGCCGATCGTCAAAAATATATTGATCAATCTCAGTCTCTCAATCTTATGATTGATCCTGCTATTGCAACAAAAGATTTAAACGCACTTTATTTGTATGCTTGGGAAAAGGGTGTAAAGACTTTGTACTATCAGCATAGTATGAATGCAGCTCAGCAATTTGGTAGAAAGAAATTGCAAGAAAATGAATCAAAAAAACCTAAAGTTATATTTACCTCAGAGGATAATGTTTGTATAGGTTGCGAAGCGTAATAAAGGCTCGCTTGAAATATCTTTTTGAAAGCATGCATAAAAACCACCCTGCGGGGTGGTTTTTTGCTCTGCTCGACTGTGGTCTCCGCAAGGCTTTCAAAAAGATATTTCGTCGCTCGCGAAGTTGAGGTCGAGCTTATCCACCTTTTTTGGTTGCTCGGAGGCATTATGGGGGTAAAATTAGGATATTAAAAATCAATCTTAATTTATGGATAATAAAAAAATTTTATATATTGCGTTAGCTTTGGTTGGTGGAATCGTGGTTGGGTATATGACAGGTGGGTCAAAAATTTCAGTACAAGATCAAGGAGCAGCAACTCTTTCGTCAAAGGTAGCACAAGAAAGTCTTAATAATTCAACAACCGAGAGTGATGTTTTTAAAAGTATAGACAAACAGTTGGAAGATAAGATTCTTGCTGAAAATAATAAAAGATTAAAAGATATGGACTTTAAAATAAGTTATGATTCTGTGAATATTAAAAAAGCACAAGAGCAAGTTAAGGCTAACAGAACTTCAACAAGTAGCGCGATAAATCCTTCGATTTATGCTCCTTTTCCGAATTTGATTACGGTAACAGATAATGTAAATACCGTTGATTATCATGTTCTTTTAAATATAAATTCAGGAACAAGTAGTTTTACTTTTATACCAATATTTTTTGGAAGAAGTGATATTCCTATGAATAATATTCCATTCAAAAGATTATCAAATTCTGCTGCAAAGTATAGTACATCTACTAGGATTAGGTCTTTAGCTGGATGGGGTCCATACTTCAATTCTCTCGCGATTTCAAGCAATATTACAGTAAACAGTAGTAACAATAATTTAACTGTTCCCGCTAATCAAATTGGAACTATAGAATTTACGTACAGTTTGCCAAAAAATGAGTTTTTTTCAGGTATACATAGTTTTAAAATAAATAATTTATTTGATGCATTTCAGTCAAATAGCTATTTGACTGTACAAAATGTACCAGAATTGTTTATGTATGCTAATGGAATAAATGACACACCTATATTTACTTCTCTACAAACTAACATGTTCTTTACTCCTTTAATACTGAGTTTAAATAATTCTTTATATGGTTCTGGTTTTGGTAATATAAATGAAGTAACAATTTCATACTTTAATGGATGTACTGCGTCTTCAATTCCAACAATTGTTAGTGGTAAAAATGACGGTATTTTACAAAGAATTGAGTTAGGTAATCTGGTTACCTTGTCACAGGGGCAATTGTGTGAGTTAGGTATAAGTTTTAAAAACATTGATACAGGGAAAGTTAAATTTTTGAATGTAATTGTTTTAGGTCAGTAAAAATAAAAAAATCCTCCGCCAGCTGTCGGAGGATTTTTTTATTAGCTTAGAAAGCTCGTCCTTCTTTTCTGATTTGTTTTGCAATTGCATAAACAACCATAAGTAGCAAGATCGCCACAAGCCAACTGATTAGGGTTCCGGAAAATCCTCCGATTGCAAATGCACCAAGAACTGATCCGCCAGATACTTTATTTGTTAGAACATCAATAACTTCTTCTTTTACATTGTTCTTTTCATAGTTTAGAGTTCCGATTGTCATTATGTTTTCACCAGCTTCAACTCTGTTTGAAGTTCTTACTTGTAGAGTAATTTCTCCTTTTTCTTTTGGCGAAATATCTTCAAGTTTGATGAATATTGTATGATCGGCTTTGTTGTAAGTTCCTCGAGAAATTCTTTCAAAGACTACATCTTTAGACAAAATTATATATAGAGTTGCGTCTTTTGCAGTAACTGATGATGAATTGTTTATATATTCCATGTCGATGTTGAATCTCTCTCCTGCGCCAACATTTTCGAAAGCTGAAGTTATGTTTAGGTCAACAAGAGTTGTTCCACTTGCAGTTGTTACATAAGTTGTTGTGTATGTGTGTGCTGGCGGAACGTATGGAGGTACAGGATCGACGTAAGCAGGTCCTTGGTTTACATAAACTGTTATAGAGTCACGATCATCTCCTTCGTCACCTTCAGCTGTAATAGTGAAAGTTCTTGTTGAATAAATGTTGTTTACTCTTTCATCTCCATCGTCATCTACATCACCAACACCATTTGAAATATAAACATCATCACAGTCAGTAGTTTCCCAGTAAAGAGTTGTTGATCCTCCATAAGAAACAGTTGATGGGCTTGCGTAAAATTCATCAATTTCACATTCGTCGTCGTTATTTCCATTGTCGTCATCTACTTCTACAGTAATAGTTCTAGAGTCAGATGAATTTCCATTGGTTGCAGTGATAGTAAATGATTCATCTTCATCAAGCTCGTCAGTATCAACATCGCCATCATTTGAGACATCACCAATACCATCTGAGATATCTACGTCAGTACAATTAGAAGTACTCCAATATAGAGTTGTTTCTTCACCTTCGTCGATTTTATCAGGGGAAGCGTAGAAATAATCAATTTCACAATCGTTGTTTCCCCCGCTTATTGTTACATCTACTGTAATAGTTTGAGTGTCAGTATTACTTGTGCCGTAAGCTGTCAAAGTAAAAGATGTATCTTGAGTAAGTGATCCAGTAGAAACAGAATCATTTGCGTTCATATTTATTTGCCCAAGACTTCCTCCAGAAATAGAAACATCAGTACAGTTTGTGGTTATCCAAGATAATGTTGTTGATGACCCAGAAGTTATTGAACTTGGATTTGCAGAAAATGTATTGATTGTACAGTTAGTTGGTGGGGGAGTTATTGTTCCTGTCTTAAATGAAAGCGCTGATGTGGCAATAGTTACTCCCGCTGAGTTTTTAGCAATTGCTCGGAAATAATATGTTGTATTTGATTGTAATCCTGTAATTGGTTTTGAAAAACTTCCAGAAGTTCCAATCATTGAAGTATAAGTTGTGTATGTTGAGCCAACAAAAGAAGAGTTGTTTGCGTACTCAAATCGAGTCTCTGTTGTTGAGCCTCCACCATTGAAGAATCCATTTAGAGTTGCGCCTGTTTGAGTTATAGAAGTTGCAGGCATACTTTGAACGGTTGCTTGAGTATAGTTTGGAGTTGTAAAAGATAGAGTTGATCCAAAAACTGGAGCAAAACCATTTGCTACACCCATCGCTCTTACGAAATAAGTTTTCCCAGGTAAAACTGTGATTGTTGCATCAAATGTTCCAGAGCCAGTTTTTGTTTGGTAACTTGTAGAATTGGTCATAGTTGGAGTGTCACCCCATTCAAAACGAACATCCATAGATGGTGATGTTCCTGCATTATAAAAACCGTTTAGTTTAGCACTAGTTTGGGTTACATTTGTTGTTGGTGTAGTCGAAATAGCTAGGTTGTTTGAGTTTGCGGCAAAAGAGAATAGGGGAAGGATTAAAATCCCCGCCACAAAAACAAAAAAAGCTTTTGAACCTGTATTCTTTTTCATGGGCACATCATATCAGAGAAACATTATCTTGTCAATAGGGGCTCGCTCAGAACATCTATTCTGGTGACACGAATAATTTCCATACTTTGCGAAGTATGGAAATTTTCTATACTCGCCTCTAGGCTCCGTAAGTCACCAGAATAGATGTTCTTCGCTCGCTGGGTCAGAACGGACGGCGCAAGACTTTCAAAAAGATATTTCTGCACTCGCGGAAGTTGGAGGCGGACCTTGTATAAATAAAAAAAGCCTACATATTTTGTAGACTTTTTTGTTTGAAGCTCTGAGTTATTTTAATATCCGTATGGGACTATTTTGTACGATTTAATATACGGATATGTGGACCTGGAGCCAAGTTCGTACTCATTTTTATCGTCAATGAGGGTAATTTCAAGAAAGAACTGTGAAGGAATTTCAATAGAAAAAATAGAAGTATCTTTTTCCCAGATAAGATTTCTTGCAAAAATATAATCTGACCCATTTCCCTTCGGCACCCGAATTAATTTTTCATGTAATATAACTGTTGTATCTCCCTCTGAAGTAATTTCAACCACTAACCTTGTAAATGGTTTTGGATTAGCCAGGGTTTCAATAATTATTGTATCAATAGTACTTTCTGTTATTTCAACCACCGAATCATCAATTGTTTGACATGAGGTTGAGAGTAGAATTGTACACAGAGTAATTCCTAAGCAGATTTTAGTTATCATGTTTTTTGTTTTTTAGTTTGTTTTAATAATAGCATTAAATTTAATACTTGTCAATATTAGCTCGCTTGAATATGACTTTTCTAAAACACGCATAAAGCCCTCCTGCGAGGGCTTTTGCTCTGCTCGGTTTTGAAATTTTGCTTCGCAAAAACCATGCTTTCAAAACCTGCGCAAGGTTTTAGAAAAGTATATTCGCGCTCGCAGGGTCGGAACGGATGGGTTTAGGCTTTCAAAAAGATATTTCTGCACTCGCGGAAGTTGAGTGGGTAAATAAAAAAGCTCAGTTTAGTGAGCTTTTGAAATTAAGAAATATTTTAATTAGTTTTTTTAACGAATTTTATGCCGCGAATTATGGCAATGTACATCAATAAATGAAAAAAATCGCTTCTAGTCTTATTGTCTTTAAAATAGTAGTCCAAGCTGATGAATTGCATAATTCCAGGTTTTTCTTGATGTAGTATTGTTTCAAAAATTTCACAATTCAAAATTCTGTTTTGTGGTAATTTTACTTTTTCGTACTTAGCAAGTAGTTTTTCTATAAGCTGTTTTACTGTCCCAAATTCTGTCGGTCGTCTTTTAATATTGGTAGTAAAGTTTTCAATTTCAAGTAATATTGCATCCGCCTGATTGGTTGATAAAGCTGTCTTTTTCATAGTTTTAAATTTTATAAAATAGTATCATAAATTCACTACTTGTCAATAGAATCAGAGCGTGCTAAACTTTCACCAAGTACTAGATAGTTGCGCCAATTTATTGGTGAGGAAAGTCCGAACTGGCTACTTTAAATAGTAATAGTAATGGGTAATACCCATACAGTCCCTTTGCACAGGGCTGAGAGGTGCGAGCAGAAACGCCGATGCCGAAAGGCTAGGGTTCCTTCGGGAATAGTTCTATTGAAAAATAGAAATGAAACGGCTAAATCCTTACTAACCAGCAAGGCCGTGCTACATTTATTGTAGAGTGCCGCTTGAGGTGTTTGGTAACAAATACCCCAGATAAATGACTATCGTCCTTTGTTTTTTATGAAGGATACAGAATTCGGCTTATCAGTACGAAGTGCTTATGAAAAAATCCCGTCTCAAACCGGGGTTTTTTCTTTTCTAAATATTGTGTAAATCCTTTCAACTTTCGAGAGTGAAGAATATCTTTTTAAAATCTTTGCGCCGTTCTCAACCTCAGCGAGTGAAGATATGTTCTTCTAAAACCTTGCGCAGTTCATCCCGACTTTGCGAGCGACGAAATATCTTTTTGAAAGCCTTGCGGAGACTTTAGTCGAGCAGAGCAAAAAATCGCCCTCGCAAGGGTGGTTTTTATGTGTGCTTTCAAAAAGATGTTTCAAGTGAGCCCTTATTGACAAACAAGGCTTTTATGATATTATGAAAATGAAACAAAATAAATAAATTCACCTTAAAAAATCTATAAAAAATGAAAAAACTTCTTATCTTGTTGGTTGTTATTTCTTTGCCGTTTATCGGCAATGGACAACAACTCTTACCAGTAACGCTTGTTGGAGGTCAGCAATATGTAACTTCCAATGCAAAAGTTGTTGTTAATCCCGGAGATTCCATGGTGTATATGGAATTCTGGTGTATAAATCAGAATTGCCAGGTGTCTGTTTTTGACTCGTCTTCTTTGCAGGTTTTGTTTGGAGGAAGTGTTACCGACACAGTTTATTTTTCAAATATTATTGAGATTCAGAATTTAAGCTCACAGCCTGTGGTTTATTATGTACAAAGAATTTTGATCAATTTAATTACATTGGACACAATAGGAAACATTACAATGCCTGTTACAGTTTATCCTGATTTTAGTTCACCTCTGGTAAATTATATTTCAGCTATAACTACGACCGACTCCGTAACTGTCGTCTATTCAGTTGTTCCAAATGACACAAGTGCGCAATTAAAATTCTGGATAAGATATCAGGATTGTTATGTTGGAAATGCATATCCATTGGCGACGCAAGTTGTTTCTGGGTTTAACATTCAGTATTTGCAGTACAAAATTCCCGCATCATTTTCTTGTGGTTATGATCTTGGGATAAAACTTGAGATTATAAACAGTGTTGGTTTTGATACAACTGGCTTTGCTTGTGTGACAACTTTGTCATGCGGTAATCCTTATGTAGTAACTTACGATTCCATTGTCACAATACCTACGACTGCAAATTTATTTGGTCCTGTTGAGACAATGAACCAGAATTGTTTGATTGTTGATTCAGTTGCATTACCCAATCAACCTTATTTTTCTGGCACTTCAATAAGCGTTGCAGGATCACAAAATACAAGCAATGCATTTACTCAGATAACAAATCTTGCTCCCGGTACTACGTATTGGTTTAAAAGATGTGTTTTTGATAGCTCTGGAGTTTTGGCAAATTGCCAAGGTCCAGTTGTTGCTGTAACACAACAATTGCCAGTTTTACTTGCATTTGATATTGCAGGGTCAGCGACGACGAGTTCTACTAATCAGAGAATTAATGTGCAGTACACAAGTACTGTTGATGGAACTCTTTGGCCAGAAATTTCGAATGATCAAAATTTCGGAATTACTGTAACTGCTTATCCGAATTCAAGTATGAGTTTTTCCCAAGGTCAAACAATTCTTTTTTACGATGTATCTATGTTATCCGGAAATCTTTACAGCAGTCAGTATTTTCAAAATGGAATGCGTTATTGGGTAAGATTTCAAGGAAACAATCAAAACGGAGAAATAGCCACATCTAATGTTAGCTCATTTATTTTTGGCGGTACTACAGGGATTTCAGAAGTTTTTAGTGAATACAACGAACTTTCTATTTTTGGAGATTATGTTGGATACATTGAAATCGTTGATTTGTTAGGAAGGACATTGATTAAAACAGTAAAAGAAATTCCGGAAATGAAAATCGTTCATGATTTAAAACCTGGAGTGTATGTTGTTCGCGGTGACGGTGTCAAAGGTAAGAAGTTTTCAATTGGTTTTTAGTTTTTATAAGGTTTATTTTCAAAAGCCCCAAGTTTACTTGGGGCTTTTTATATACTTCGACAAGCTCAGTATAAGTGTCCCCTTATTCACCTTTTTTGTTATAATATTTTTATGACCAAAAAGAAAAATATTTTTCAGCATATCGTAAACTTTTTTGATAAAGAAGAAGATTCTGTTCGTGGATTTTTGAGCAAGCGACCAATTGCTTATGCATTAGTTGCAGGTATTGCTGTCGTGTTGTTTTGGCGAGGAGTTTGGATGACAGCTGATATGTTTTCTTTTTTAAATGGCCCTGTTTCAATAATAATTTCCACTCTTGTTATGTTAATCTCCGGTGTTTTTGTTTCTTATTTTGTCGGAGATATGATTATTATTTCAGGGCTTACCAAAGACAAAAAGGTAATGGACAAAACAGCAGAGGAAATACAAAACGAAGAAGAGGTAATAGACAGAATAGAAGAAAAGATTGAAAATTTGGAAGAAAAAATAGATGAATTTATAAAAGATCATAAAGATAAGCTTGACTTTCCAAATAAGCCTATGCTATAATCACCTCGTGAGCGAATAGTTGTTTCGCAATTATTTACAAACACAAACATCGTGGGAGAGGCCGCCGCAAGGCGGTCTTTTCTTTTGTAATATACTTTGTTAAATTTCGTCTATATTGATATACTGTAAAGAGTAAAGACTGTATTGAGGATTATCGGCTGCGCTCACAAAACGATGTTTGTGGTGGGACGACACCCGGTAATCCTCTGTGCAGTTTTTTTATTTTATCCCGTAGTGAATTTTGGTTTAGAAATAATTTGTGCGACGTTGCACAAAACCAAAATCTACTACGGGTTTTTTTATTTTTTAAATTGTATTTTTGTTTTTTATATAAAATAAAAATAAAATTTTTTTTATTTACAAAATAAATTTTGAAAAAAATATTTTTC
>DAORIO010000017.1:0-11172 GCA_035438585.1 Minisyncoccota bacterium
ATTAATATTTAATACAAAAGATGAGGAGTCTGGAATAGATTATTACGAAATAATAGAAGAGGGAAGAAAGAGTCAGGTTTCTGAAAGTCCATATATATTAAAAAATAAACCGCCAAGAGGTGTAGTAATTGTAAAAGCTTATGATAAAGCTGGAAATATTCAAACTTCGTATGTCGATGCTCCAATATTTATAGAAAAAAATAAAAATGTTAAAGACATTATCTTAATAGTTGCTATAATTTGTCTATTAAGTCTTTTGGTATTTTACAAAAATAAAAAAAGAAAACTTTTGTCATAATGAATTATTTAAAATATTTATTTTTTTTCTCTATAACGTTTTTGTTACCGTTTTTTTCTAATGCGGCAACTTTGTCAATTTCACCATCAACTGGAACTTATAAAGTCGGCGAGACTTTTTCAGTTAATATTGTGGTTAATACAGAGAGTCAGTCCGTAAATGCTATATCTACAAATTTAACTTTTCCAACAAACCTAATTAGAGTTGTGAGTGTTTCTAAAAATGATTCAATAATAAATTATTGGGTACAAGAACCAAGTTTTTCTAACACAAGTGGAACTGTTAATTTGGAGGGTGTAATTGTAAATCCCGGTTTTAGTGGCGCAAATGGTAAGGTTTTAAGGATAACTTTTGAAGCCAAATCTTCTGGTATAGCAGAAATAAAATATGCACTCTCTTCTGTTTTGGCTAATGATGGTTTAGGGACTAATATTTTAAACAATACAAATAAGGCTTCTTTTACAATAGGAGTAACTAGTGCAATCTCTACGACTCCAGGTGAACAGGCAACTCCTGCACCTATATTTGTTTCTTCTTCTACTCATAGCGACCCAAATAAATGGTATGCAAAAAAAGATGTGTCACTTGAGTGGGTAATTCCTCCAATTGTAGATGCGATTTCTTATGAATTAGATCAAACAGTTTCTACTAATCCTGGAACAAATGCAGATAAAAAAATTTCGTTATTTGAAAGAAAAGATTTAGAAGACGGAACTTGGTTTTTTCACCTTAGAGCAAAAAATGAGAGTGGCTGGGGAGCCGTTAGTCATTTTAGAATTCAAATAGATACAGATTCGCCAGAATATCTAAATATAAAAAGTGACGGAGAAAAAGAAGGAAGAAATGTTTTCTCAATTAATGCAAAAGATTCAGTTTCAGGTATAGAAAATTATGAAATACGAATTGATGGAGGTGAGCCAGTCTATTTACCAGGTTCAGATATTGCAACCTTTACTGCACCTATTTTGGTAACAGGAAAACATACTATATTTGTTAAGGCATATGATTTTGCGGGCAACCATACTGCTAATTCTATTGATTTTGAATCAACTGGTCTTGTTCCACCTAAACTTGTTGAATATCCAACAGAGCTTAAATATAAAGAAAACTTAAGAATTGCAGGTATTTCTTCTCCAAATCACGACGTAATACTTATTTTAGTAAGGCAGTCTCAGAAAAGAGGAATAAGTGAAGAAATATATTATTTTTCAAATAACTCAAAAATAGAATTACCTGTTTCAAAGAAATTAGTTAAGGCTGGTGTGGATGGGGTGTTTAGACATACTTGGGAAAAGAAATTGTTAGCTGGAACATATAGAATTTATGCTGTTGCAGTAGACAAAGAGGGTAATGAATCAGCTCCATCGGAACAAATTTCTTTTGAAGTTTTGGAAAGTAAATTTATTAGAATTTTAACTTACCTAACAGGGTTATTGTCAGTTGTTGTTCCGTTTATTGGCATAATACTCTTTACAGTTATTATGTTACTTTATGCTAGAAAGAAATATAGAAATCTTCAGTACAGCATTTCAACTGAGCTAGATAAAACGGAAAAAGAAGTCGGGGAAGCTCTAAGAAGACATGACGAAACTACTCAGATGCTTGAAAATGTTAGGCATAATGGTGGTAAATCCAAGGAAGAAACACTTGTTTTGAGGGAGCACGAGCAAGATATCGAAGTAGTTGAAAAAACTATTAAGCAAAAGATCTTAAATTTAAGAAAAAAGCTAATGGGTAAATAAAATAGGCCAAATTAAGATATTTTAGTCAAGTGTTTATCCAAGAAAAACCCTTATTTTGTAAGGGTTTTTCTTGTTTGACAGGGGTAAAAGATGTTGTATAACTATTGACTTTTTTATTCGTATGTGCTATCATAACAGTATCCTTATAAGTTATTCGCTAAAAGTTATTTAGCTTAAAACTTAAAAGGTTTTTTCTTTTTAAGCTTTAGTTTAAGAAGAAATAAACAAATCTCGGTAACGGTGTTTTGCGAAGCAAAATCGCTATAATATGACAAATAATATAAAATTACATTTTTTGCGATCATTATTCATAATTCCTTTTATTACTGGTTCGTTTATGGCCAATCCAATGGCTATGGCGACTCCGGGAGTATTTTTTGACTCAGATCACTTTATATACGATTTTGACACTAAGTCTGAAATTGTATCTATAGTAGATAATAGAGCTGAAAAAATTAATGCTTATTTTTCTCAACACAATCTTCCTCTTGAAGGTTTTGGAGAAAAAATGGTTGCCGAAGCTGATTTGCATGGACTAGATTGGAAACTTATTCCAGCCATAGCTATGCGTGAATCAACTGGAGGAAAGTTTGCTTGTAAAAATGCTACTTTCAATCCATTCGGTTGGGGGTCATGTAAAATCAGTTTTGATTCTTATGATCACTCAATTGAAGTTTTAGCTCGTAACCTTTCTGGTAATAACCCTAAAACATCTCATTACTATGATGGTAAGGATATTAGAGGAATATTGGAGACTTATAACCCTCCAAGTGTTATTCCGAAATATGCTGACCAAGTTATGAAGATTATGTCTGATATTGAAAATACCAACGCCTAATAAAAAAGCCCCGCCAATTGGTGGGGCTTTTTGGTTTTGAAATTCAAGCAGCCTTTTTTTGAGAAAGTGTTCCAGGGGGTTCACTTTTTAAGCTCGACATTATGTCTGGAAATCTTAGTAGCATTTCTTCATAGAAAGCTTCGGTGTTGTTTTCAATAAAAATTTCTATAATATAACGAGCTTGTCGTACCTGTTCCCATAGTGCTTCTATTTCTTCCGAGGTTGGAGTAGGTTTAAACATTTTTCTATTTTTTAGGTAACGTTGTTTAATTAATGTTACTCAGATAAAAAATGTTTGTCAAATTATTATAACTACTTTTTACGGAAAAAAGCAGTTATAACTTTTTGATTTTATCCACCAATATACTCTTTTCGTCGTTTCTTATACTAATCTTTCCACTTATTGCAACCACAACACCTTCTTCTATGGCTTCGTGACTAGTGGTAAAAATTTTAGGAAATACCACAACTTCTATTTGAGAGGTCTGATCTCCAATTTTAATAAAAGCCATACGGTCATTTTTCTTTGTTAGGTTAATTCTGACAGTTTCTATTACTCCAGCAATTACAACCGGTAGTCCATTTTTGCCATTCTCTACAATGCTTTTTATGTCTTTAACTTTTCCACGAATTCTCTCGGAGTGTTTGTCGAGCGGGTGACCTGATATATAAAGTCCAAGTAGTTCTTTTTCTGAAGCTAGTCTTTGTGTTTCGTCTATTTCTGGTGCGTCTATTAGTTTAAAGGTTGGCGCCGAATTTGTTTGAAGCATTCCAAAAAGAGATTGCTGGTTTTCATTTTCATTTTTACTTTGTTTTGCAAAAGCGAGCATTTCTTCTATTTGAGAAAGCATCGCACTTCTACTTCCCAAGCAATCAAGAGAGCCAGATTTTACCAAGGCTTCAAGAGATTTTTTATTTAAGTTTTTATGTTTAACTCGAGTTAAAAAATCTCCAATAGAAATAAAGTCTCCAGCTTTTTCTCTTTCTGTTATTATCGCGTCAGCAATCTCATTTCCAAGATTTTTTATAGAGTGAAATCCAAATAAAATATTTGTTGGTTTGTTGTTTTCGTTATAAACAACGGTAAAATCTCCATATGAAATGTTTACACTCGGAGCTGAGACTGGAATTTTCATATTTTTACATTCGTTTATGATGACAGATATTTTTTCTATATCACCTGATTCGGCTGTTAGAATTGAGGCCATGTATTCAACAGGGAAGTTGGCTTTCATATAAGCTGTCTGATAGGCAACCTTTCCATAACTAGCCGCATGAGCTTTGTTGAATCCGTATGCAGCAAAAGGTTCGATCCAGTTCCAGAGCTCTTCTGCTTTTTTAAGAGGCCATTTACTATAAGAAACACAACCGTTAATAAATTTCTCTTTTTGTTTTGCCATTTCTTCAGGAATCTTTTTTCCAACGGCTTTTCGAAATTTATCTACTTCACCCCATGAGTATCCAGCCAAGTTTACCGCCATCAAAAGAAGATCGTCTTGGTAAACCAAAACACCATATGTTTGTTTGAGAATTGGCTCAAGCGCTGGATCCATGTATTTCACTAATCTTGGATTGTGCTTTCGTTCAATATATAAGGGGATAAATTGCATTGGCCCTGGTCGGTAAAGTGCCACCATTGCTTTTATATCAGTTATAGAGCTAGGACGGAGCTCTTTTAGGTATCTTGTCATACCAGAGCCGTTTAGTTGGAATAATCCTTCGGTATCACCTCGAGCAAGAAGTTCAAAAGTTTTTTTATCAGCAATATCTATATTTTCTAAATCAATTAAAATATCGTATTGTTTTTTTACTCTTATTACGGCATCGGCTAAAATTGCTAAGTTTTTAATTCCAAGGAAGTCGAATTTTAGAAGTCCGGCATCTTCAACGGCGTGCATGTCGTATTGGGTAATTATTTTTCCACCCTTCGGGTCGTATTGAAGTGGAACATATTCAGTTAGTGGAACAGGGGAAATAACAACACCAGCTGCGTGAACGCTAATGTGACGAGCAGAGCCTTCAAGCTTTTTAGCCATATCAATAATTGTTTTTGTGTCGCGTTCATTATCATAGGCTTCTTTTAATTCCTCCACCATTTCAAGCGCTCGGTCTATTGTCATTGGAAATCCTTGTGACCCCATCGGTATCATTTTTGAAATTCTGTCTCCAGTAGAGTATGGATAACTAAGCGCTCTTGCAACGTCACGCACTGCACCGCGTGCAGCCATTGTTCCAAATGTACCAATCTGAGCAACTTTATCTTCGCCATATTTACTTTTTGCGTATTCGATCATTTCATCACGTCTGTTATCAGCAAAGTCCATATCGATATCAGGAGCTGAAGGACGTTCTGGATTTAGAAATCGCTCAAAAGGAATTTGATATTTAAGTGGGTCAACACTAGTAATTCCTAAAGAATAAGTGGTGATTGATCCTGCAACTGAACCTCGAATAGCTGAAAGAATTCCATTTTCTTTCGCAAAACGAACCAAATCGGCTACAACTAAAAAGTAAGGCGAATATCCTTTTTTGTCTATAATTCCAAGTTCGTACTCAAGTCTTTCAATTGCGGTTGGGTTATCTTTAAAACCGCGACGTTCAAGTCCGGCAAATGCGTAGTCTCTGAGTGTTTCAGTGTGATTTTTCCCTGGCAATGTTTCAATATCAGGAAAAACCCATTTACCAAGTTCAAGTTCTAAATTTATTTTGTCCGCAACAATTAAGGTGTTTTCAACTGCTTCAGGTGTATCTAAAAAGTATTCTCTGATTTGCTCTTCGTTTACAAAAGAATAATTTCCTCCCTTCATTGTCATTTCCTTTGACGCAACATCACTTCCTGTGTTTATGGCAATTAGTGTATCTTGCGCGTCGGCGTCATCAAAATGTAAATAATGCGAATCCCAAGTTGCAACAATTGGGATGTCGTATTTTTTAGAAAGAATTTTTAGCCCTTTTTTTACTTCCTCGTGGCCTTCGACTTCAGAATGACCCATAAGTTCTAGAAAATAATTTTCTTTTCCAAAAATATCAATATATTCTTCGACAAGAGCTTCAGCTTTAGTCATATTTTTTGCGCGTAGTGCGTTTGCAAGTTCTCCTGCTGGGCAACCTGAAAGACAAATTATTCCTTCGTGATATTCGCGTAAAATTTCTTTATCCATTCTTGGTTTGTAATAAAAACCTTCAAGGTGAGATTTTGTTACAAGCTTCATTAGGTTTTTATAACCTACCAAGTTTTTCGCAAGTAACGTTATATGGTATCTTTTTGAGTCAATTGAAGGTTCTTTATCTTGTCTTCTTCGGGCGGCCAAATATCCTTCAACTCCAATAATAGGCTTTATTCCGGTTTCTTGGCATTTTTTATAAAAATCAATTGCTGCATACATATTTCCGTGGTCAGTAATGGCAAGAGCTGGCATGTCGAATTCCTTAGCTTTTTTAACCAAGTCATCTACTTTAGAAAGTCCATCAAGTAGAGAATAGTGTGAGTGAGTATGTAGATGGACGAATTTTGAGCACATAAGATGAGCAAAGTATAACAAAAAATACAGTTTTTTTCGCCTTGATTTTTAGCTAGATACTTTGTCTGATTAAGTAAAGAGTGCTTTAAAATTGTATATGTTTTAGAATATCCACATGAATCGATTTTTGGTTGGGGTGGATGAAGTGGGACGAGGGCCTCTTGCTGGTCCTGTGGCTGTTTGCGCCTTTTGTCTAAAAGAAGAAATGTTAGAAGAATTTGTTAAAGAAATTTTTGGAGGCAAAATTAAGGATTCAAAAAAACTAACTAAAAAGAAAAGAGAAGAAATTGCTGAAATAATAACTAAAAAAAAGAAAGAAGGCTTGCTCGATTTTAAGATCTCTACAGCTGAAGCGAACGTAATTGATAAATATGGAATAAATCCTTCAATCAAAAAATCTCTTGAAAAATCTATTTTAGGCTTGAGTATTGACCCAAAAAATTCGCACGTCTTTTTGGATGGAGGACTTCAGGCTCCAAAAGAATTTATAAACCAAGAAACAATTATAAAAGGGGATAGCTCAAATGCGCTTATTGCTGTTGCGTCCATACTTGCAAAAGTTTACAGGGACTCTCTTATGATTAAATATGCCAAAGAATACACTCAGTACAATTTTGAAAGCAATATGGGGTACGGAACAAAAGCTCATATGGATGCCCTTAGAAAAGTGGGAATAAGCCCTATCCACAGAGTCAGTTATCTGAGTAACTTGTAAAAAGTAATTTTTTGTGTTAATATATACATCCGTTCTTAAACAATAAAATAACAAAAAACCTAAAAAAGAAAAAGATTTATGAGTCAATTGGAAGTAGATGTGTTGTTGAGTGGATCAACATCTAAAGTCGTCGCACACCGAGTGCAAGACAGGATTATTCCATCAAATGATGGTGATGAAATAACGAAGTACAAAAAAATAGTTAGCATTATTCACTATGGATCTAAAATTCAGCAAGAATTATTTTGGAACACCGGTGTTGATGTTAACGAGTATTTAAAGTTGGAGCGAGAGAATACTTCAAAAGAGTTTCAGCTTGCTGTTATTCCGGAGATTTATTTTATACGAAAGATGAAAAAGTTTCCTGAGGAATCTTGCTTAAAAAGCTTGAGTCCAAAATTAGAAAAACTCAACTTTTTTGAATTCATTCAATTTTGCCTGTTAGCCAAAAGGTTAAACAGAAGAATCTTGGGTGGTCGTGTTTATATCCCAATAGGGTTAACTCTTGGGATTGAAACTGCTATGGTGTCAAATGAGACCGGGTTTTATCCAGTTTATGAGGATAAGGCATTAATTGGTGCTATTGCTGGAGAAAAAAGTAGTCTTACAAGCTCAAGTAGTCCAACAATCACGTTTCCGATTAAAGAGAAATTTTTCTTGGCAAAAATCGTTTAAAACAAAGGGCCATTTTGGGCCCTTTTTATTTACCCTTATATACTTGACAAATCTATAAAATCTAGTAAAATAGGGGGAAACTATAAAAACAAATAACGATGAAAAAAATAAAAATACTGATGTATTTCAGTGTGTTGGTGTTGTTCTTGTCTTCTTGTGCAGGTACAAAAAAGATGTATACAGAGGACAAGAAAGAATCAAAATTCAGACCATACACAGATGACATTAAGCAGAAGTATAAAATTACTTCGGAGGAAGAAAAGAGATTGCAATTTTATAATTCAACAGACTTTTCTCTTTCTGCTACCATCGACTCAACATCAAAAGATGTGGGAAGTAAACTTAAGGCACAAAAAACAATTGTTAATGATGAAATTGTTTTTGCTTCAATGAAGCCATGTGTGTTGGTTAACAACGCTGGATCTACATTTTGGGTGAAGTTTGAAACAGGGTCATACCGCGATGTTCCATTCGAAAGAAACAGCGATGGGTCTTATGAAATGTCTGCAGAAAAACTTAAGTATGCAGGTAGGGTTTATGAAGTTTCAAATACTGGCTCTGTATTATTGGTTGACCTTGAGGAAATTGAAAAGATTGTAAATAATCGCAGAGAAGTTCCTGGTCTTAAGATTGGTGAATCAAGTAAGGTTATGGATTCGACGCCGCAACAAAGTGGAGATTATGATTCATTACCGCCTCAGCAAAAAAACCAGTCACAACCGCAACAGAAAAAAAATCTTCCGTTTTGATGTAAATTTTAAAACGTCCTCAATTTTGAGGGCGTTTTTTTATTTGTCACACATTAGAAAGATGTTACGTTTATATGGGTGTATAATAAATTTATTATTTAATAGTTTAATTGAGTATTTTTAATTATGAAAAAATATGGTGCAATTTTAGTTATATTTATTCTGGTGGCGACACTTGGTGCGGGGGCAAAAGCTTACGCACAGCAAAAGCTTAGTTCAACGGTTATTTCTTGTATGCAAGATGCTGTAGAAAAAAGAGATACTTCTATAATTAGTTCAGTGTCTGCTTACTCAACATCTATAACAAGTGCTTTGACTGTACGAAAAGATGCCATTAAGGCTTCTTGGAATCTTTCAACAAAAGAAGAAAGAGATAGTGCTAGAAAGGCTGCATGGGAAAATTATAAAACTAGTGCAGTTCAAGCAAAACAAGATCTAAAAACTGGTAAATCAAAAGCATGGGATCAGTTTAGAATTGATCGAAAAGCTTGTGGAGTTGGTGTTACTGATACATCAACAATAGACTCATCTGTTTTGTAGAATTTTATTAAAAACACCCGTCATTTGACGGGTGTTTTTTGCTTGTGTCAGAAGTGAGGGTTATAATTAAGTAAAACCTGAACTTATGAAAAACTTAAAAATTAATCTTGTAATTATTTGTTTGTTTTTACCATCTATTGTTAAATCCTCCAATGAAGAAGATTCGTCAAGTGCTTCAGTGCAATTATCGGTTCGGTATGTTTTAGAGACCAAAGAATCTAAAAACAAAAAAGGATCTATTTCTTTTGGTGAAGCGGGAAATATTCCAGCTTCTATGAATTTACGGTTAGACGTACAGCCGTTTTTGCAAGTTGTATCTAATTCTAAAAATATTTTTATTATTTCTGATTCAAAGTTTGGACAAGATAGAACTTCTTCTGAATTTGGCTTGGGGTTTAAGCAAAAAGATATAGAAGTGTATATTTCGTACGGTTTTAGAGCCATAAGAAAAGATGATGAGGGTTTGCCTAGGGGTTTATCTTCTTCGTACCAAAATCAGACGACAAAAACCTTTGGTATCTATTTTGATTTTAGAAAAATAAACATCGAATCATCTATTGTTGCCTCCATATCTTATGATGGTAACAATGCTTGGTTTTATAAAACAAGGCTTCAAATATTTCCTTTTGGGGATTATTCGCCAATTTATACATGTTTTTTTCATGAATCATATTTTGGGAGCGGGGCGTCTTTGGTTTATAGAAATAGAAATGAATCTACAGATTTATTTTTTGGATATTTGTTTCCAGAAAATAAATCTGAAAAATTTTACAAAAGAACAGAAGGTTGTATGTTTGGTCTGACTCATACTTGGAAGTGAGTCAGGCTTTTTATTTGGTTGGTGGTATGAGTTGACGAATTTTTTGTTTGTTCTTTTGTGTATGTATTTTTACTACCTGTTTATTTGACTTGCGTGTATAATTTAAAACTATGAAAAAGAATAAAAATCATGAATCGCTTAAAAAGACCAAAGAATATTTTCAAGTTAAAAAAGGGATAAATGGCCTCGGTCTTTTTGCCAAACTACCGATAAATAAAAAAATGAAGATATTAGAATACTTCGGTGAAATAATCCCAGTCGCTGAAGCAGACAGAAGAGGAGGGAAGTATCTTTTTGAAATAAGTAGCAGGAGAACTATTGACGGAAAAGAGCGAGCAAATATTGCTCGGTATGTAAATCACTCTTGTGACCCAAATTGTGAAGCAGAAACTGATGGGCCAAAAGTTTTTATTTGGTCAATTAAGGATATAAAACCAGGAGAAGAACTTACTTATGATTATGGAAAAGAATATTTTGACGAGTATATAAAACCAAAAGGTTGTAGGTGTTTGAAGTGCTCAAAGGGTTAAATAAAGGATTCGATTTTTGTTCTCTTTATACTAAAACAAGTACAATTTTCCCCAAGCTCTTCTCCAATTTCTTCGGCTAGTACTCTCATATAAGCACCAGCACTGCTTTTTATTTCTAATCGAAAAGATTGAAATTTTTTATTTGAAATTTTTCTCCAATATTCTATTATTTTTTCTTGTCTAAAATCACCCTTAACTTCTTTGCATATTTTTTCTGCACGAGAAAGTATGTTTTTATAACTTATTGTATTTTCTTTTAAGATTTTTATATTTTTTATTTCAACTATATGTTCTGGTATATCTATTTTTTTATTATCACGAGCCATTTGCCAAAGCGGTACCCCAGCTATGTTTTTTGAAGAATACGGGTGGTATTTTTGAAGTCTTTTTCCGGAGAGTTTTTTAAGGACTTTTATGAGTTGTGTTTTAGTTATTTTGTTAGCCTCTTTTTCTGTAGGTATACCTAGTAAATCTCCGGTATCTGTTTTAAGTCCAAATAACACATCAATAACATATATTTTACTGAGTGAGGTGTATTTTTCTTTTTCCAAAACATCTTTATCTGTAAGAATAATAAGTTTTCCTTCTGCTGCCGGGTCAAGGCGTCCAGCATAAGTCATGGGTACGGATTTCGGTATTTTTTTCGATTTACGGATTTCTTCAATTTTTTCTAGAGGAGTTTGCCCTAGTTTTTTTGTGACCAAGTAAATTGACATACGGCAGCAGAAGGAAAACTTATTATTC
>DAORIO010000018.1:0-10722 GCA_035438585.1 Minisyncoccota bacterium
CTATTTTTATTTATTGAAAGTTAAGAAAATTTTGTCTACCAATTTAGAGATGTCGAAATTTTCCCGTTCATCCTCACAGGCACTTTTTTGTGGATCATCATAATTTCCACATTGCACTGCTTTTGAAGTAAAGGTTAAAATTTCAGTTTTATTGTCTTTCATTTTTGCAAAAGCGTATTGTGTATATGTACTTCCTGCTGCACCTTCAACTTTTTCTGTTACACAATACTCATTTCCATTTACAACAATCTTTTGTGTTTTTCCTGCTCCGTCAATAGTAGAACCTGCTTCAGTACAACCCAAAACTTCATTGTAAACATTCAAAACTGGTGGCCAATCCTGTGGACGAATAAATTGCGTTCTAAAATCAGCTGGATAAGAAAAACTAATTCCACTTTTTGCATCTGTTGTGTTTGTCCAATTTTCTGTATCATCAAGAACTCCACAATCGATTTTTTTATAAATCATTTCTCTCACCTCACTTGTTGTGTCAGGTGTCAAAACTCCATCGACATCTTTCAAAACATAGCGCTGTTTTATAATTGAATCACTTGTAACTTTATATATTTCTTTTTCTTTCTGATCAGAGCCTTCTATTTTATAAGCATAGACAACATTCAAAATATCTCCGTCCAATTTTCCAGTTAAAGTTCCCTCGTATCCATTTGTCATATCAGGTCCAGATTGATTTCCCTTTTTTGTGCCCATAACCACCTTATTTCCTAAAATCACAATTTCTACTTTTTCATTTACACTATAAGGTGCGTCAGTTGTAGCTATTTGATCATATTCAAAACAATTTTTTCCCACCAACTCGCCCGTAGTAATACTATTTTTAATCTGACTGAAAATAGTAGAATCTTTTTTATATACAAAGTAGTAAAACGCCAAACCTGCTAAAATTAAAATAAGAAGTAATTTCCCAAACCCTCTGTTTGCAGATGTTTTCATATCTATAATTCTACCACTAAAAAGCCCAGCATCCGCCTCCTTCTAAAAAAAGATGGGGGCGGATGCTGGGCTTTTAAAATTACATTTTCTTCGGCTCTAGAGCGCTTATACGATTTCCTTCTGTATCAATAAAAGAGATCATTCTACCCACATTTGGAATTTCATAAATTATACCGTGAATAGTTCCTCCGGCAGTCTTTATATTTTCAATAGCTTCCTCTAAATTTTCTACCGAAATAACTACAGACGGATACTGCCCCATCGGATCAACGGCGTGCTTTTGAAAAATTCCACCATTTATTGTGCCGGGAGTTTTGACCATATTGTTTTCGTCGGTTTCGGTCGTGTGAACTACAACATAATCTCCCATTTCAGGGCCCAATTGATTCATTTTCCAACCAAAGGCTTTTGTATAAAAAGCTTTGATTCTTTCTCGATCGCTTGCTGGTAATTCAAAATGTACTACAGGGTTCTTTTGCATATTTTTATTCTACCACAGACATTTTAAAAACCAAAAAGCCCGCGCATCCTCCCTTAGCCCTCGAAGCCTTGACGAAGAAGGCGCGGGCTTTTTTTATTCGTACTTTATAATTTTGTCGATACTCTAACTATCTATTCTCTAATCGTCTAGAAATAAACTTCGAGCGCCCCTTCTCCCCCATCTTGAATCTTTGACTGACTAAACCGGATATTTCTATCGTTTAAATAATTCTTCACAAAATTTGGAAGCACCGGACCATCAGCACTATTTTTTCCTTTGCCAACAATCACGCGTATATGCGAATACTCCCGCGCGCGGAGTATTTCGTCGAGTTCTTCTTTAGCTTCCATCGTCGTCCAGCCGTGAAGGTCGAGTTCAAATTCTGCCTCTGGTTGGTATTTGTTGTTTGCGTAGTAAGACATTAATACATTTATATACTAATAAAACAACAAAGCCCACACATGTGGCTTTTTTGAATTTATTGAATATTCTATTTTTTTCACAAATTAAACAATAATGAAATTATTCCAAATAAAACAAAAACTAGAATAATAATTCCTACAACAATTCCCACTATTTGCCAAACCTTCTTTAATATTCTTTCCATAAATTACTTTTGAAACACAAACAAATGCTCGTGCATTATTAATAAAAAATTGGCTTCTTTGGATTTTTTTACCCAAAAGCCTGTCGCCTTACAATTAAATTGTCTTTTTATAATATCTTCTTTTAAAACAAAGCCTGACTTTAAAAATCTCTCCATGACCTTAAAAGCAAGTGGTTGGTACATTTTATTTCTACGTGTATCGCCCATCAAAATTGCACAAAATTTCCCTGGTTTAAGTACTCTATATAATTCTTTTGACACTTTCTCAATCTCATCAACAAAAGTATCAATATCGTGAATACCTGAAATATCTTCTTTTATTTTCCCGTCACTATATTTAATAATATCTGCATACGGTGGGTGGGTTAAGATAAAATCAATTTCATTATCTTTAATAAAACTCATATCTCTTGCGTCACCTTTTACAATTCGCTGTTTTGAATTATTATCAACTTCAAATTCAAGAGATTTTCTTGTCCTCTCTAATGCTTCTTCATTTACATCAATGCAAGTAATGTGTCGATTTAAAATCTTGGCTTCTATTGCTGTCGTACCACCACCAATCATGCAATCAAGTAAATGGTCGCCTTCTTTTGAATATCGCAAAATCAAATTTCGTACAACCTCTGGTGCCCAATTTCCTCGCCAATCTGAAGCATGAGTTGCCCAATTCCCCCTACGAGGAAAAGCCCAGACGGTTGTACATTCCATTTCAAATTCTTCAGGATGAAGTTTCGTTTTCTCTTTATTCATTCCAATTAATCCTTGCTAATACCAAGTTTTTTTAAAATATCAGTAAAGCCAACATACTCTATACGTTGTTCTTTATAAAAAGCTAAGCTTTCTTGTAATTCTGGTGTCTGATTATTCTTATCTAATAAATCACCAAAAGCAAAACCTTCTTTTGCTTCATATTCTTGATAACCAACCAAAATAATTTGCAGTGGTTTATGATAAAGTCTTGGTACTTCACCATATTTCAATGGCACACCTAATATTTTTTCTCCAGCAGTCCCGGGTGTAGTCCAGCTTCTTCCTTTTACTTCATAAACATACTCATCACACTCCAAATCCGGGTCATATTTCTTTTTTCGAAGAGAGCTCTTTTTAGAAGTAGTAGAGTGAACATTTTTTCTGCCTAATTTAATTAGTGCTTCCATAACTAAATCTTGACAAAGCATGGTTGTCCATTGATTACCTTCTCCTCCGATTACAGCTCTGGCCCAATCTCTCTCAATATCGTTAGCTTCTTTTAATTGTGCAGCATTACTAGAATTAACTAAAGAAATTTCAGTAACAGGCTCATAACACCATTTGATTACTTCTTTATTATTTAATAAATTTAAATTTTCTTTTTTCATAATTATTGTCTTGTTGGCCATTTACCAGTCTCAATGGCTTCAAGAAATATTTTATACACCGTGGATGCAATTTCTTCACCTCTATCATAGATAGCTTCCTCTGGACGATTCTCAAACGGATATTCTAATATATTTTGATTTCCTTTGAATATGCTTTTTTTATATAGATTTTTCTTTTCACTAAATGGTTTATTAAATTCATCTTTAGAAGAATTTTCTCCTTCTTCTAAAATAGTTAAATTACCCAATTGATGTATCTTTTTTACAATATCCTTTTTATCACATTTAAATTTTTTTAATATAGGATCTGAATCATCCTGAGGAATTATATGTTCTATTGTTGGCCGCGCAAACTTATTGGCCCCACCTTTATAATACAAATACTTTTCAAGTATAAATTGAACGTCCCCACTTTTTCCTTCAATGTATTTTATCTTATCCATTAATTTCTTCTTAAATTGTGCTTCCTGGTTAATACAGAGAGAAATGAGTCCTTTCTTCACATCTTGTTTGTTAATTTTACCTGCACAATAATCTGCAAAATATTTTTTTTCTGGAGCACTTGGACTACCTGGAACATATTTATACAAGAACTGAAATGCTGTAAATCTAATCAAGTCCTTTTTAAAATTTTCAGAATCTTTATTGTAAACAAACAAAATAACAGAGTAGACCTGATCTACGCCTAAAAATTTTAAAAAAATAAGAGTATCTTTAATTTCCTGAACCTCGTATCTTTTTCGTGGTAATTTTTTCAAACTCTCTGTTGCCCCCTCTCTTAACGCAAGATAAACAGAAGAAAGATTAAATAAAGAATCTGCATACTTTAACATTTCTTTTTCTTTTTTATATTTTTCAATAAAATCATCAAAAAGACGGGAATGATTTGTATAACCAACTGTACTAATCCAGTGATGTCTTATGTAACTCTTTAAATATGAACTATCTTCTTCAAAGCTTTCGTACATATCCCTCCATCCATTTTCAACATTTTTTAAAACTTTTGGATCTCTGTGTAAAGATTCAAAAATTGAATTTTTAATCATATCTGTTGTCGCCAAACTTATACCAGTAGCATTGATACTTTCAAACAATTTATAGGCAGCTGATCTATCTTTACATTTAATAAAAATGATTTGTAAATTTTTTATTTTATCAAAAAGATTTTTTATTTCAGAAAGTTTACACTTAGGAGAATATTCAGTTAATTTTTCTTTGATAAAATCTAGATTTTTTAAAAATCTTCTTTGAGTATCAGTATGATATACATTAATTTCTTCATTTTTAATAATAGCTGAGTATACATTATTTGAATTGTTATCAGAAAAATATAATCTTATTTGCTCTTCATTTCTTCGGAATTTTATTAAAAATTCTTTAATTTCATCTCCAATTTCTAAAAAATCTCTTCCCCTTTTGCCATTAATATAATTTCTTATTGCAACTAAAAACAAAGACAATGTTGTCAGTCTTTGCTGTCCATCAATTATCTGATCACGACTCACACTACCTTCACCCATTATTACAACAACACTGCCAATATAATAAAAGAAGGACTCGTTCTCTAGAATATCATCCCACAACTTTTCAACTTCTTTTGTATCCCAAGAGTAAGGTCGTTGTAAAGATGGTATAGCATAAAGTTCAGATGCCTTTTTATTAAACTCGGCGTAGCTTGTGTCTACAGCTTCAATTTTATTTTCCATAAAAATATTAATAATTAGTTACTAATACTTCTGTAATTTTTCCACGACCTGTGCCTTTAGAGTTAATTGCTCGGCCAGCTTGGACTTTACTGATTTTTATTTTTTTATCTTTCAATTCTGAATAAATTTTATTGATAAATGGAGTATCTGAGTTTGAAAGCATTACAAAACAACCTCTTATATGAAGCTCGTAAAATGTATCTCGAAGCCCGATTTGCTCTTTATCAAGGAAAGCATCGGCAGTATAAGCAGTAAATGAAGAAGTTTTGTTGATTGGGTAATATGGCGGATCAAAGTATATGAAATCCCCTTTCTTGGCTTTTTTGAGAACATTTTTGTAATCTGCGTGATTAATTGTAACTTTTTGCAAAGCTAGAGAAACTTTTTTAAGATTTTCTACATCGCAAATCAAAGGATTTTTATTATCACCAAAAGGTACATTGAATTCACCTTTACTATTTACTCGATACATTCCATTAAAGCATGTGCGATTAAGGTAGATAAAGCGTGAAGCAATTTCTATATCTGAAAGCGTGTTTACTTTTTTTGCACGAATTTTTAAAAAGTATTCTTTCTCATGTTTGTGTTTTTTAAGAGACTTGATTAATTCTTCAACTTTATTTTTTATAACATTATATGTAATAACTAAATCCTTATTAGAATCTGAAAGGATTGCCTTTTGTGGAAGTAAATCAAAAAATACAGCACCTCCACCAACGAACGGCTCAAAGTAAGTATTTTTAGATGCATCAAAGCCTTCTGGTGGGTAAAGTCCTAGATCACGAAATTGTTTTAGAAGTTGACGCTTGCCACCAACCCATTTTACAAAAGGCTTTGCTTTTTCATCAATAATTTTTTGGATTTCTAGTGGATTAAATTTACCCTTAGTTTGACGCAAAATATATTGTGCAAATATTGCATTTATATCAAAGTCATTTTTAACCTTGTCTATTTGCCTAAACATCATATGTAAACATGATCCCACAAAACAATCTTTTATTCAAATTTGCCACCCCTACCAACAAACTTCCGGTTCAATATTGTATTTTTCGCCGATATAGTCTTCGACTTCTTTGATACTTCCGATATGGTCTATAAGGCCGTTTTCGAGCGCCATTTTGCCTAGCATTGAAGAGCCGTCAGCCAGAGAACGAACTTTTTCGATATCCATATTTCGCCCTTCGGCTAGGTATTTCACAAAGTTTTCATAAATAATATTTACATCACGCTGGAAAATTTCTTTTTCTTCTTTTGTCAGCGCTTTTTCTGAATCACCAGAATTTTTGAATTTGCCCGAACTTATTTCATTATATGTAAATCCTTCTTTTTCGTTATACTTTGAAGCGTCTATATATGACATTGTGACCCCAATACTTCCGACGTCTGATACTTCTGATGCAAAAATCGCATCGGCTGAGGCAATCGCCCAATATCCAGCCGAAAGTCCAGACTGACGAATCATACCTATAACTGGTTTTTTGAGATTTTTTACGGCGTTGTAGATTTCTTCTCCGGCAACTGGCCAACCTCCATTTGAATCAACTTCCAAAATAACAGCTTTTATATTTTCATCATCTTCGGCTTCCCAAAGACTAGCTAAAATATCTTCCGATGAAACCATGCCGTTTGTGACGTTTTCTTCTGTAGTGTAGGTCACAAGATCGCCGTGGAGATTTATTCCTGCGACATTACAACTTGGATCTGAAAAAACACCTTCACTATAACCGCCATTATAATAAGTGATTCTGTCATCCCTTAAGACGAGAAAATAAACAGCGACTGCTCCGACCAAAAGAAACAACAAAAAATACATTAGGAAAGTTTTCCATTTTGGACTGATCGGCTTTTTGATTGACTGCGCCCATCCAAGTTTTTTCAAATCATCATACGAGTCGTTCATTCTTTTATTGTCTACCCATAACCCCTTTTCCGCAAACTGTGTATAAAATCCTTATTTATTTCCCAAACCCATCCCATTCACTCTCACCTTCACTTATCCATGGAACCATTCGAGCGAATGGTTCCCTGTAAATAGGAGTCAAAAAAAGCATATCTAATATTAATAAAGGCTTATTTGCTTTCTTCGTTCTTTATAATCTGGAATTTGCTGAGCAACTAGTGCCCAGAATTTCGGTCCGTGGTTCATTTGGGCCAAGTGGCAAAGTTCGTGAACGACAATATAATCAGCGAGTGGAAATGGCAGAAAAACGAGTTTGTAATTGAAATTGAGTATTTTCTTTCCCGAGCAACTTCCCCATCTGGTTTTTTGATTGCGAACGACGACTTTTGAAATTTCGAATTTATAAAATTTATTAAAGTGAGCAATTCTTTCATCGATTAGAATACTCGCCCTTTCTTTGTTATCTTTGAAATCTTTTGCCGAATAATGCGCCAAGATTTTTTGTGGACGAGATTTTGCTTTTGCCTGCATTTCAACAATCCAATCCTTTTTGCTTTCAACAAAACGATGGGCAAAATATTTCGGTAGTCGGCGTGGAATAGTCACCAAAACTTCTCCATTCGCTTGAATAGTGATCCGCATTCCTTTTGATAATTTATTTTTCTTTATAGTGTATTCCAAAGCAATTGGATTATAACATCTTGTTTTAGATGTTTGACAAATACCCATTAAGTATATATACTCTTTTTTAAGTTTAACCTTTAAAATAAATAAACTATGCACTGTATTACATCAACAGACGGAAACGTATTCGTAAGTCTTATCACGCCAAGCGGAAAAAAAGTGTTTTTTAAAATGACACAAGCTGGTAAACACCTTAAACATCAAAACCATTCATTCCCTACGGAAGAAATGTACCAAAAAGCAAAGATTGCCTGGAAAAAAGAAGAGACTAAATTACCGGACAACTTAACTCATCACGTAGAAAAAATAATGATGACCCATCCGGAAAGAAAAACCTTGTATCCTCAAAAACAAAGTGTTACGGCCTAAGTTATATAACAATTACAGTGAACCCTAACCCCCGGAGGAGCGCATAGCGCTCCTTTTTTATTTAACAAAAAACAACTAATAAACAAAAAGAAGCCCTTGGGCTTCTTTTTTATTGCATCAAATTTCTAAGTTCTCCTTGATATTTTCGCATGACTTCCATCGTTGCAACCATTTCGTCTTTACCTTCATTTTTCTTTTTGTTCTCTACTTCTGCGGCAATTTTCTTGAATAGCTCTGGGTTCTTTTGAACCATATTCATTATCATATCGCGTTGCGCCGGTGGCACATTTTTCAACTGCTTCTCGAGAAGCTTTTTTACAAAAAAATCTTTTATTCCTCCAAACATAACTTTAGCTTATCAGAATTATGTATATAATCAAGACATGATAAACCTGACTGATGTAAATAAATACTGGCAAAAAAACTGCAAATGCCCTCTTAAAAAAAGTGCTACTCAAGCAGTCTTTGGAGATGGAAACCCGAAAGCCAAAATTGTGTTTATTGGAGAAGCACCTGGAAAAAACGAAGATTTGGAAGGTAGACCTTTTATAGGTCGGGCTGGAAAATTTTTAGCTGAAATGCTAAATACGATTAAGCTTACACGCGAAGATGTTTACATTACAAACATAGTTAAATATCGCCCGCCAAATAATCGCGACCCACTACCTACAGAAAAAAATGCCTGCCGAGAATGGCTTTTAGAAGAATTAAATTTTATAAAACCAAAACTAATTGTTTTCTTGGGACGACATTCTATGAACGACTTTTTTCCCGATCTAAAAATAAGTGAAGTACATGGAAAACTTTTAAAAAATAAATTTTCAAACTTAAAAACTGAAAATTTCTTGGCACTCTATCACCCAGCAGTTGCACTGTATAATGGCAAACTTAAAGAAACTTTAATAAAAGACTTTAAAAAGATACCGAAGGTTCTAAAGAAGATTTAGTTATTGTTATCTTTTATGCACTTTGTACAAGTTGGACACGATTCACAAAGCCTCGCACCTTCTTTTACAGCAATTAGTCCTTTCCAAAAAGGAAGAATGCTTATCATGTAGTGAATGTCGATTATTTTTCGAAGTATCCAAGCAGATAAACCCGAAAAAGAAATACTACCGTAAGTAAATATTGCCCATCTTGGACCTACCGGAACAGAATAACCTACTTTTTTTGGAGAATATTTTGGCAAAGTTTTTCCTTGTATTTTAGAAGCGATTACTTCAGCAGAAAATGCTCCATCAACAATTGCTGTTTGCGCCATTCCGGAATATTTTGTATTTGCACCATCGCCAACAACAAAAATATTTTCGTGTTCTTTTATAGAAAGCTGTTCGTCTACAATTACTCTTCCCTTTGGATCTTTTTCTGTGTTTGGAATAGTAGAATAAAATTCTTTTGGTCTGATACCTGATGCCCAAACAATAGTTTTTGAGGATATTTCACTACTTCCAAGCAAAACTTTTTCTTTTTCAACTTGTTTTACTTTTTCACCCAACAAAACTTTTACATTTAGCTCTTTCAATTTTTTAATTGCTAACTCTGAAACTTTTGGAGATAAAACAGACAAAACTCTTTCTGAACCCTCAACCAAAACTATCTCTATCATCTTTTGATCAATTTTATGTATTTTGCTAAAGTTTTTTGTGTAGACTGCAAGTTCTCCCGCAAGTTCAACCCCTGACGGACCACCTCCGACAATAACTATTCTGTAATAAGAATCTTTTTCTTGCCCTGTAAACTTTTTTCCTTCTTCAAACATTTTATGAAGATGTTCTTTTAATCGAAGTGCCTCATTTATAGATTTGAAAGAAAAAGAAAAATCTTTCATCCCTTCTATTCCATAGAAAATAGTCTCACTTCCGAGAGCCAAAATAGCGTAATCAAATTCATAAGTCGCACCACTAGCACCAATTGCAACATTTTGATCTGGAGTTATACCTATAATAGTATCAATATCTATAGCCACATTTTTGCCGGCAAAAATATCACTTAGTGGCACACAAACTTCTAGTGGATTTCGCCCAGTAACAGCACGATACAAGAGTGGAGTGTACTCAAAATGGTACTTGTCGGAAACAAGAGTAATGAATGTATTTGGTAAATTTTTCTTTGATAAATCTAGAGCTGCTTGTACGCCAGCAAATCCACCTCCGACAATCAGGACTCTGTTTTGTTTAACCATATATCAATTTATTTTATCAGAAAAAGTACTTAAGATAAAATTTTGAAATCATCCGCGTCATTTTCAGTCGATGCTTTATTTTTGTTAAATCGATAAAAAGCAAACATAATTACAAAACAAAATAGCACAAAAGCGCCAATAAATATTTTTGGATTTATACCCGATTCATCTTTTGACTCTCTAGCCAAAACAACCGAAGCTCCTTGAGAATCAGAATTTACTTCATCTTTGATATCCTGTTTTTCAACCACAGAACTTTTTACAATTCTTTGACTCGAAGACGAAACTGAAGAAAAAAATTGTTGAACTTGTGCTGTCTCTGGAAAAGTTGCATAAAATTCATTTGTTGGTAAATACAGATCAATTTTTGAGTTTGAATTTAGACCAGAAAAACTATGAGCTAGTGGATTTATAAAAATAGAACTTTTTGCCAAAACTATAGTGTGAGCCGGGGCTTAAAATTCAAAGCATCGATCAAGAT
>DAORIO010000019.1:0-10548 GCA_035438585.1 Minisyncoccota bacterium
AGCTCAAAAAATCAAAGGCCGCCATTTCTGGCGACCTAAGATTTTTATGAGCTCCGGAGATAGGGATCGAACCTATGACCTTACGATTAACAGTCGTTTGCTCTACCGCTGAGCTACTCCGGAATATGTTCATTTTGCAATGAATGAAAATATACTAACAAAAAAATGATAAAATGGAAAGACTATGGCGTATATTAAAGTGAAAGCTTGGCCGGATTTTTCTAAGGAAAAAGTGAGTAGATTGGCAGATGACCGGTTTGAAATTTGGGTGCGAGAATCTGCAGAAAGGGGAATGGTTAATGCGCGATTGCTTGTAGTTTTGGCCAAAGAACTAAATGTACCGAAAAATAGTATAAGAATGATAAATGGACATAAAAAACAATCAAAATTATTTTATGTCAATGACAGCGAGAAAAAATGAAAGTGATATAATTTGTGTATGAACTTACAAATAAAAGGTACAGGTATGGAGGTAACTCCAGAAATTAAAAATTATATTACTAATAAGCTAGAAACAGCTGGTCGTATGATGGATACACCTGAATCAGAAGCTTTATTTCAAGTTGAAGTTGGAATGGACACAAAGCGCCATAAGAACGGTGAAATATACAGAGCTGAATGTAATGCACGGTCTGCAGGTAAGAAAATAAGATCTGTTTCTCAAAAAGATGATATGTATGCAGCGATAGACGACATGAAAGATGACGTAGAAAGACAATTGAAAGAATTGAAAGATAGAAAAGAGGGATTGTTTAGAAGAGGAGCTAGAAGTGTAAAGAAAATGTTGAAGGGATTGTCTGATCGAAATCCATTCACTTCAAAATATTAATAAACAAAAAAGTATATTAATATTTCATAAAAAGCATAGTCATAGACTATGCTTTTTATTTTTTGAATTCTATTTCTTTTCCACCTTCAGGAATAACTTTTTTAATTATGAATTTTCCATCTACAAATTCTGCGTTTGTGACTTTAAATCTTTTCTTGTTTTCGTCAAAAAAATAAACTCCTGGATATCCAAAATACGCTCGATATTTATTCCACGACTCTTCGTCGTTTTTCAAATCAAGTTCCCCGTCTTCTTTTTTGATTTTTTTAGTATAAGTTGCCTTGGTATGGTCTTGCTCTGTGGGTTTTATGTCGCCGTTTAAAATTTGTTCTAAATTGTCGACAAGTAAATCGGCACCGTGCTCAAAAAGAATAACACCAAGGTCAATTTTGCGCATATCTGGATGTATTTCGAACTCATCTTGGATGAGTATTGGTCCGTGGTCCATCTCTTCGTCGAGCAACATAAGAGTAATTCCAGTCACAGAATCATTGTTCAGGAAAGGGGATTCAAGAGGGGACGTTCCGCGGTATTTTGGTAGAAGTGATGGATGAATGTTTATTGTGCCAAAAGTTGGAATATTTAGGATTTCTTTTGGTAAAATTTTTCCATAAGAAACAACTAAAAATAAATCAGGATTTTCATTTTTTAAATTTTCTATGAATTCTGCGTCTAGTTTTTCAGGTTTTAGAGTTTTAATATTCGCGCTATTTGCAGTTGTTGCTACTACGTTTTCTTTTAGAAGTTGTCCTCGCCCAGAAGGTGCATCATTTTTTGTTACAACAACATCAACAATAAGACCTCTTTCAATAAGTCTTTTTAGAGCTATATCTCCATATGGCCCAGAGCCAAAAAATATTATATTAGTCTTTTGCATTTTTTTCAGGTAGCATTTCGCGAATATTTTCGGCCGTATCAATGAAAAGTATTCCGTTTAGGTGGTCTGTTTCGTGTTGAAAAATTTGGGCCATCAGACCTGTACCGGTTTCAATAAATTTTTCACCGAGCTCATTTTGAGCTTCTATTGTTACACGAGAAGATCTTTTAACTGTTCCGTAGAGCCATCTGACCGATAGGCAACCTTCTTCCATTTTTTTCTTATCTTTCGACTTGAAAGTTATTGTTGGATTTATAAAAACTTTGTCTTCTTGATTTTTTCCTTCTGGAAGAACTTTTCTAGATACAACAAAAATTCTTTTTGAAATTCCAATTTGAGGTGCAGCAATTGCAACACCATCATGTTGTGACTCCAAAGATTCTTTCATTTCAGAAATTATACTGTTCAGCTCTTTTTGATTAAATTCCTTTGGGGAAACTTCTTCAGCTTTTTTTCTTAGAACAGAATTTTCATTTTGTACTATTTCCGCCATAAAATTTTTATAAGTTTTTTATATATTCAGCCAAGTCTTCAAGCTTTACTGTTTCTTGAGAGAATTTTTTCATATCTTTTACAATAACAGTTTTGTCGATTGATTCTTTTTGTCCAAATATTATTGTATAAGGAATGCCAAGTTTTTCTGCAACACCAAGCTGAGAAGCTAGAGAATCTTTTGATAGAGATTGCTGTATTGGAATATGCGCTTTTCGAAGTATTTCAATAACGTTTAGGCTTTTTAGTTTTGCATCCATTCCGAGTTGAACAAAATAAACTTTTGGTTTCTTGATTATTCTTGGCATTGGTTTTTTGTACCACTCTTGTTCTATTATTCTGTCTACTCCGATTGAACCCCCAACCGAGAAAATATCTTTTTTGTTTCCAAGTTCTTTTGCTAGATAATCGTATCTTCCACCACCAGCAAGTGTAAGAGGTGCAGAGCCATCTTCTTTTGATTCTTCCATTATTTCAAAAACAGTATGTGTGTAGTAAGAAAGACCTCGAACTAAACATTTGTTCATTCGATAAGGAATTCCCATTTCTTCCAAGTATTCTAGTACTTCCTTCAAGTGCTTTTTTGCTTCTGGGGTAAGAAAAGAAACAGGGTCTGGGGCCATTTGGTTTATCTCAATAGTTTTTGGGTCTTTAGAGTCCAAAATTCTCATTGGGTTTGTTTTTAGTCTTTCCCGGTCAATCGCTGGAAGTTCAGATAAATGTTTTTTATAGAAATTTGTAAGCTCTTTTATATAAGCTGGTCGTGAATTTTTGTCACCAACTGAGTTTATGTCTACAACAAGATTTTTAGAGCCACATTCTTCAAGTATGGTCATTAAAACTTTTATGATTAATGCGTCAATGATACTTTTGTCACTTCCAAGTGCGTCGACATCAAATTGCCAGAATTGTCGATAACGCCCACGTTGTGGATTGTCGTGTCGAAAAACTGGACCTGAGTGATATTTCATAACTGGCTGGGGTAGCGATTGCCATCCATTTTCTATATATGCACGCATAATTCCTGCAGTAAGCTCAGGTCGAAGAGCAAGGTCGTCCTTGCCTTTTGATTTTATTTTATACATTTCTTTTTCGATAATGTCGGTACCGGCACCAATAGAAGAAGTGTAAATATCACTTTGTTCAATCATGGGTGTATCTATAGGATTAAAACCATAGTACATTGCTATTTCTTGAGCTTTTTCAAAAAATCCCTGATACAAATAGTATTGCTCGTTTTCGATATCACGAGTCCCTTTTGGTTTAGCGGGAGTTTCTTTTTTTGTTATTTTTTTTATTTCTTTTTTCATATTTTTATATTTCTTTGTAATCGTATTCTCCTGGTTTTAGTTTTAATTCTTGAATAGGGAGAAGTCTTATGAAAGCACGTCCAACAATTGCTCCACCATCTAGTGTGCCCCAAGATCTTGAATCAGAACTTTCTGTTCGATTGTCGCCCATAACAAAATAATCATCAGGTCCAAGTTCCCAAGTTTTGTCTGTGTCAGCTGATTTTTTAGCTATGTAAGGTTCTTCAAGAACTATACCTGGGTTTTCCCCTTGAAAAATTGTTACAATGCCATTGTTTACTTCAACTTTTTCACCAGGAAGACCAATAATTCTTTTTATATAAAATTTACTTTTATCTGTTGGGGGTCTGAAAACAATAATGTCTCCACGATGGGGTTCTTGAAATCTATAACTTAGCTCGTCTACTATTAAGTATTCACCATCGGCAAAAGTCGGATCCATAGAGTGCCCTGAGACTATAAAAGGCTGAGCAACAAAAGCTCTAATAGGAATAACTACAACCAAAACTACTAGTATAAATCTTATAAGTTCCATATATAGACGCCATTTTACCACACAAGTTGTCAAGTCACCAAATTTAATGTTTCTCCACACCTTTTTAGTTTTCTGATGGTATAATTTCTAAATGTTTTATTTTTTCGGATTGGGAAACCCGGGTGATGAATACGAGAATACTCGCCACAATGCTGGCCGAATGGCTCTTTTGAGTATTGCCAAGAAAAATAAATTTTCTGATTGGAAGAGTGACAAGGTGATAAAAGCTCTAATTTCAAAAGGGGAAATCGGAGGAAAAAAAGTTACTTTTGTTTTGCCTGAAACTTTTATGAACAATTCTGGAAATTCCGCTGTACCTATTGTCAAAAGTAAAAATGATTTGAAAAAAATAGTCGTCGTTTATGATGAAATGGATATGCCACTTAGTAAAATAAAATTGGCGTTTGATAGAAGCTCTGGTGGACACAATGGACTTGAATCAATAATAAAAAAAGTTAAGAGTCGAGAATTTTTGCGAATCAGAATCGGTGTTTCTAAAATGACAGCCAAAGGTTTGGCAAAAAAACCAAGTGGAGAAGAGGCGGTCATAAAACATCTAATGAAAAAATTCTCGAGTGACGAAATGGATGAACTAAAAAAAGTTTTCAAAAGAGTAGAGAACGCTATGGAAATTTTTGTAACTGAAGGGAAGGACAAGGCGATGAGTATTGCGAATCAATAAAACAAAAAATCCCCGTAAGGGGATTTTTTGATGTCTATTTTCTAATTGTCTAATTTACTTTTTTAAACATCTAGACTATTTCTTTTCGTTCAAGAAAAGTAAAGTCATTTTTTGCTCTTTTGGCTCAAATAGAGTTACTTGGAAGTTATAGGTTTTTCCAAGCTCTAACATTTCTCGAAGTTTCATTTCTGAATCAAATTGAGAGTTGTGAACAAGTCCCGCAACACCTTCTTTGATAGAAACAAGAGCTCCGTGCTTGTTGTGTTTGATAACAACACCACGAACGATATCGCCCTTGTTTATCTTTCCTTCAAATTCTTTCCAAGGATTTTCTCGTAGAGCTTTGATAGATAGAGAAACTTTTCCTTCTTTGATTTCAATAATTTTAGCTTTTACTTTGTCTCCAACTTTGAATCGAGACTTTGTATCATCAACTAGACCCCAATCAATTTCTGAAATATGAACAAGTCCTTCTAGGCCTTCTTCAAGTTTTAGGAATACTCCGAAGTCAACTATTCCAGTAACAGTACATTCAACTTCATCTCCGAGAACGTATTTGTTTACCATATTGTCGCGAACTTCTGTATCAGATCCTTTTTCAGAGAAAATAAGTTTTCCTTCTTTTGGAAGTGCATTTATAACAATAACGCTGATCTTTTCTCCAACAAGTTTCTTAAGTTCATGATAGATCTTGTCTTTGTCTGAATCATTTACTCGTGGATAGTGCTCAGGTCGCAATTGGCTTGCTGGTAAGAAACCAGAAATACCTTGCCAGTCTAAAATAAGACCACCTTTGTTTGCATCTTTGATTGGGATTTCAAGAACAGTCTTTGATTTGATAAGTCTGTCCGCTTCACTCCAAATAAGAGCTTGCTTTGCTTCTTTTAGAGATAGTTCAAAGTAACCATCAGGATTGTTTATATCAACGATTTTCGCCTTGATAACGTCTCCAATACTTACTTTCTTGATTATCTCTTTTGCGTTTTGAAATTCTTTACCGTAAATAATACCTGTTCCAAATGGAGCAAGTGAAATATAGATAGAAGATTTATCGATAGCAATAACCGGACCTTCAACCAACGAATCGATTGTTGGCGGATTTGCCTCTTTTTCTACCAATGTCTTTAATTCTGTGTTTGTGTCAATCATAATTTTTTAAATAAAAAAAACCGTTTGGCGGTTTTGTAATAATTTCTTGGGTTTCAGATGATTTTTCCCACCTGAGGGTTATTCCAAGAAAGTACCGCTAGTAATGAAGAGATTTTGCCATAAGAGCTGGTATTTTGCAAGACTATTGTAAAAAGACGTAAATGTGGTAGTATTTTACAGAACCTAAGTTGAACCTATAAAAACTAAACATTATGATTAAAATCCTCAACGATTACCAAAAATTCTTTGAAGTAGCTCAGACAAACGATATCGTTCTGATAGCTCTTTTTTTCTTTTTTGCATTCCTTGCTTCTATTGCCTGTTTCTTTTTGCCCCTAAAGTACTACTTTTGGTACAAAAAAATTGAAGCAACTAACCTTTTATTACAAGTCTTAGCTTTTTGTTTTTTTGGAGTTTTTGCTATAAAACTCTATCAAAATAAAATTGAAACACATTTAATTTTTTTAGGAATTGTAAGCGGTCTAAATTTTTTCATAAATTGGATTTTGCATCATAAAATTATTAAAGGTGCTTCGCACCGGTTGCAAATTAAAATAAAAGGTCCGACTGAAATTATGAGCAAAATAAAAGAGGTGGAAAAAGAAGAAAAGAGATTTGGAACTAATTTTATTAATTAAAAGTGTAATGCCTAGGGTTAAATCCCCTAGGTTTTTTTTATTATTTTTGGTAAAATAGGTCTATGATTATCACATATCACGGGGGTCAGTGCGTCAAAATTGTATATGGTGATACAACAATTGCGATAAACCCAGGCTCAAAATCTACAAAAATTTCAAGTTCTTTTGGGGCAGATATTGCTTTGTCTTCTGCAAATATTGAAGAGACAAATGGCTTTGATAGCGTTACTCGCGGAGACAAGGAGCCTTTTAAAATTTCAGGTCCAGGAGAATATGAAGTAAAAGACATAATGATAAAAGGAGTAGGCGTTACTTCAGAAAAAGACGGCAGGGAATTTATGAATACAGCTTATTATTTTATGATAGACAATATAAATTGTTTAGTTTTAGGTCCTATCAATGAACCCATTCCAACAGAAAAAAGAGAAAATCTAGGAACTCCAGACATAGTATTTTTAACAATATCAAATATGAAGATTTCTGATGCTTACAAACACGCCGTTTCGTATGATCCGAGTGTTATAATTCCATTAGACTATGAAGCTGATAAGAATTTATTATCACAATTTTTAAAAGAAGCGGGACAAAATCCAAAAGCAGAAGAAAAATTAGTTTATAAAAAGAAAGACTTAGATGGAAAAGAGGCTGAAGTGGCAATTTTAGAAAAAATTTAAATGAGACATTTCATAAGACAACTTAGAAAAAAACCTGCGCATATAAAAGAGAGAATTGCTCTTGGTACTACACTTGTAGGAACTTTAGTTTTGGTGTTTTTTTGGGTAACGGTTGTTAGATACGAAATTTTACCAAAGCAAAATTTAGCAAAGTCTAAATCTCCGTTCGAAACAGTGGGAGAAATATTTAAAACTGCGTACAAGGGGACAGTAGCGAGTGTTGGTAGTATAGGAAACGCAGAAGAAAAACCAAACACAGGAGAAGGTAAGCTTATAGTTGTTCCACAGAAAAATATTTATGGAAAGGGAAATAGTGGTAATGTTGAAAGTAATAATTTAGAAGTAAATCAATAAATTTTATGGCAGGAAAAGATAAATACAGAGAGAAATCTAATGATGGTGGTGAAAAAAATAACGAAATTATTTTAGACACAAATATTGTGACTGAAATGAGAGAGTCGTACATTGCATATGCGATGTCTGTTATTGTTTCTCGAGCATTGCCGGACGTGCGAGATGGTTTAAAGCCGGTACATCGAAGAATTCTTTATGCTATGCATGAAATGGGTCTTACTTCAGGTGCTCGACCACGAAAATCAGCTACTGTAGTTGGAGACGTGTTGGGAAAGTATCATCCTCATGGTGATACGGCGGTATATGATTCTATAGTTAACATGGCTCAACCTTTCGGATATCGGTATCCTTTAATTATTGGACAAGGAAACTTCGGTTCTATTGATGGTGATGGAGCCGCTGCTATGCGTTATACCGAAGCAAAAATGGCAAAGATTTCAAGCGAGCTTTTGCGCGACCTTGAAAAAGAAACAGTTTTAATGCGACCAAATTATGACGGCACAAGAAAAGAGCCATCAGTTTTACCAACAATGGTGCCAAGTCTTCTTTTAAACGGAACTCTTGGTATTGCTGTTGGTATGGCAACAAACATCCCGCCACATAATTTGACTGAAGTTATAGATGCCACAAGTCATCTATTGGAAAAACCAGAAGCAACAACAGAAGATTTACTTGAATTTGTTCAAGGTCCAGATTTTCCAATAGGAGGTATTGTTTATGGAGCAAAAGATATTGCTCACGCGTACACAACAGGACGGGGTGGTGTGGTGTGTCGTGGAGAAGCAGAAATTGTTGAAAATAAATCTGGAGTTTATCAGATTATAATTACATCGCTCCCTTTTCGTGTAAATAAATCTACTCTAATTGAAACCATCGCCGAACTTGTATCTGAAAAAAAATTGGAAGGAATAAAATCTCTTGAAGATCTTTCAACGACTGATATTCGGATAGTGCTTACTTTGAAAAATGGCGCACAACCACAAAGAATTTTAAATTATATTTACAAACATACTCAACTTGAGTCAACTTTCCATTACAACTGCGTGGCGCTTGTTGATGGTGTTCCGCAAACTCTTTCTCTAAAATCAATGCTTTCAGAGTTTATTTCTCATAGAGAAATAATTATCAGAAAGCGAAGTGAATATGATCTAAGAAAAGCACAAGAAAGAGAACATATTTTACTTGGTCTGAAAAAAGCACTCGATCATATCGATAAAGTTATTTCTACGATTCGAGCTTCAAAAGATGCTTCGATTGCAAAAGTAAATTTGATTAAAGAATTTAAATTCTCAGAATTACAAGCTGTGGCAATTTTGGAAATGCGACTTCAAAAATTGGCTGGCCTTGAAAGAAAAGCTGTTGAAAATGAACTTAAGGAAAAACAGGATTTTATAAAAGAAATGCAAGAACTACTTGCTAGTCCAAAGAAAATCAAAAAAGTAATCTCTGATGAACTGGCAAAAATAAAAGAGCAATTTGGAGATGAAAGAAGGACAAAAATTGTAAAAGGTGGACTAAAAAGTATGTCTGATGAAGATTTAATCCCTGACAAAGAATCACTTTTGGTCTTTTCTGCGGGCGGATATGTAAAAAGAACTGATCCATCTGAATATAGAATGCAAAAAAGAGGCGGTGTTGGTGTTATCGACCTTGAAACAAAAGAAGAAGATTTTGTTAATATGCTGGTCTCTGCTAGTTCTCACACCGATCTTTTGTTCTTTACCGATCTCGGAAAGGCGTATCAAATAAAAATGTATGAACTTCCAGAAGGTAAAAGAGCTACAAAAGGAAAATCTATAATGAACTATCTTTCGCTTTCAGAAAATGAAAACGTTACTTCAATTATTCCAATGTCTAAAGATGTGAAATCAAAAGATGTATCTTTGATGCTTATAACCGAGTCAGGTGTTGCTAAAAAAGTAAAAGCAGATGGATTTAAAGACGTCAGAAGAAGTGGTCTTATTGCTATAAAACTTTCAAAAGGAGATAAATTGCTTTCAGCAAATTTTGTTGAAAAAGGAGACGAAGTTATTTTGGGAACAAAAGAAGGGCAAGCTATAAGATTTAAAGAATCTGACATTCGTGAAATGGGAAGAACTGCAAGTGGTGTAAAAGCTATGCGTCTTTCAAAAGCTGATCTAATAATTGGAACGGGTGTTATAAAAAAAGATGAAAAAGATGTTTTCTTTTTGACAATGAGTGAAAATGGTTTGGGTAAAAAATCAAAAATTTCAGAATATAAAGTTCAAAAAAGAGCGGGAAGTGGAATAAAGACTGCAAAGGTTACAAGTAAGACTGGAAAATTGGTTATTGCTCAAGTTGTAAGAGAAGAAGGTGGAATAATTGCTATTTCAAAGAAAGGACAAGTCATAAAAGTTGAGCAAAGTGCAATTCCGGTATTGGGAAGACAGACACAAGGTGTTACAATAATGAAGTTAAGAGCAGGAGACGGGATTGCGTCACTTGCGATAATGTAATTTTTTAAAAAATGTTTGGTAATTTTTCAAATCCAAACCAAATACTAGAAGAAGTTGGTATAACAAAAGGGTCAGTTATAGCAGATTTAGGTGCGGGTAGTGGACACTACACTTTTTCATCCGCAAGAATGACCGGTATGGATGGAAAAGTTTACGCGCTTGAAGTTCAAAGGGATTTAGTTGAAAAAATAAAATCTGAAGCTGAAAAAAATCATCTAACCAACGTTTCTCCTATCTGGTGCAATATAGAAAAAATCGGCGGAACAAAACTCGCCGACGGTGTTATTGATTTGGCTATTGTGGCGAATGTTTTATTTCAAGTTGAAGATAGAAAAGATTTCTTGAAAGAAATTTTTAGAATAGTAAAACCACACGGAAGAGTATTACTCGTTGATTGGAGTGATTCATATGGGGGGATGGGGCCGACACCAAATGCTGTAATAAAAGAATCAGATGCCATAACATTGTTTTCTCAAAATGGATTTAAAAATGAGAGAAATGTGAATGCAGGAGGGCATCACTATGGTATAA
>DAORIO010000020.1:0-10169 GCA_035438585.1 Minisyncoccota bacterium
ACAACAACAGTTTGTCGATGGTTTCTAAAGGGGTCACGAACTTTAAGTAATTCATCCCAATCCGAAATGTGGCGATCACTCAACTCGCTTTTTGGTTTGAGCATTTTTATGACTTGTGTTTTCATTTTAATGTAGTTTTAGTTTGGATTCAGACTACCACAAGCAAATAAAAGTGGCAAAAAAATAAAAAAAGCCACTAAAAATTTAGTGACCCTACTGATTAATTCAATCCTATATTGATTGAATTTGGTAAATTCAAAGTATTAAAAAAATTACCAATACCTTCCTCTACTTTGTGGAGGTGTATTGTTTTTCCAGGCCTAGAATTGAAAACGCTTTCTCGAATACAACATAGACTTGGATTAAATTCTTCCGAATTTTTGAACACAAGAGAGAGACTAAAATAAAAATCTTTTTTCTCTGACTCTCGAATAGTTTCAATAATAATACAATTATTCGAACACCTTCGCGCGCAAATTCTATATTCACTTTTAAATTCAGGGAAAAAATTAAAAATGACTTCTCTGATACGCGAAAGTACCACATCTTTATCTACATTTTCCATAATTTTAAGGTTTTAATAATTATACCAACCCCACCAAAAGCTACCTGTTGAAAAATAAAAAGGCTGGAATTCCAGCCTTTAATTCAATTTTTTTTCGCAAGAAATTTGATGGGTAAAATCTTCCACGAACTTACGATAATCGTCGTCTGTCAAAACAAGCTTCTTGTGATTTTTCAAACTTCTTTTGATAGACTTTGAAGACAAACCTCCTAAGAATCCACCCATATCAGACATTGGCAATCTGTTTTTTGTAAACTTTTTTGAAATAAAAACTACAGCATGTCTTATTTTTAATTCTTCTTTAGAGGGATAGCTGGCAAATACACCAGCAAATGTTCCTGATTTCAAAAATTTTTCCAGAACAACCTTTTGCATTAACCCAACTAAGTCAGTAAATTCATCAATTAGTAACTCCTTTTCTTTTTTCATTTTAAGTTCAGTTTTTGGTTCAATATAAATTAACACAAACAAAATTTAATGTAAATAAAAAACTCCCCACCGAAAGGTAGGGAGTTTTTTATTTTTATTTATTCAACAGTTATTCCAGCTGATCTTGCTGAGCCTTCAACGATTTTCATAGCTCCTTCAATATCTTTTGCATTTAGGTCTACCATTTTCATTTCAGCAATTTCTCTTACTTTTGCCTTACTGACTTTTCCTGCTTTTGAAACATTTGGCTTTCCTGATCCTTTTTCAATCCCTGCAGCCTTAAAAAGCATACCTGAAACTTCTGGAGCTTTGACCTTAAAGTCATAACTTCGATCTTCATAAACATTTATGTGAACTATTACTTTTTGCCCTTTAAAATCCTGAGATTCGGCATTAAATTTTTGAACGAAATCACTAATATTAATACCCGCTTGCCCCAAAGTAGGCCCAAGTGGTGGTTGGGGTGTTGCTTGTCCTGCTATTGCTCGAGCTTTCACTCTTTTTACTATCTTTTTTGTTGCCATATAATGTGTTTTCTAGATTACCTTAAATCTTCTTAACCTGCAAGAAGTCCAATTCGACTGGAGTCTCTCGTCCGAAAATCGAAACCAAAACTCTAATTTTTCCTCTTTCTGTATCGATCTCTGAAATACGCCCTTCCAAGTCCTTAAATGGCCCATCATTGATCTGAATTGATTCACCTATCTCATAATCCATAGCATGCTTCGTTGTGTCTTTTTCCATTTTTGAGAATAGATAATTAACTTCTTGCGGAGATAATGGAACTGGATTTACACCTGCCCCAACGAAACCTGTAACTCGTGGTGTATTTCGAACCACATACCAAGAGTCATCTGTCACGATCATGTCTACTAAAATGTAACCTGGGTATATCTTCTCTTCAACTTCAACACGCTTTCCTCCTTTTATTTTTATCTTTTTTTCAGTTGGAACAATAACATTGAAGATTTTATCTTGCATACCAAGAGATTCAGTTCTTTGTTTTAGATTTCTAAGAACTGCATTTTCATAACCGGAGTAAGTGTGTATTGCGTACCACTGTCTTTTTCCTGTGATCTCTTGCTTCATAATTAATTAACTATTAGATTAATAATTTCTATAAACAAAGCGTCGAATGCCCCGAGAATAATTGCCAAAATCAAAGACACAACAACAACAACCAAAGTATATTTGATTGTCTTTTTTCGAGTCGGCCAATTAACATGCTTCATCTCGTTTTTTGTTTCTCTAAAAAAATTGAATATTGCCATAAAATTTTCATATTAAAAAGCCCCGGGGGGCCCTAATTAATACAAGGATACCAAATCAAAAAGACTATGTCAATTGGAGGTAACTAATAAAAAAAGCACCGAAGTGCTTAATTACAAAACCTTTTGTCGGGTTATGTTTAGTGTTGCCGGGTTGTAATTTTTAAAACTGCAATTAAGTTTAAAATGTCGGTACTTCCAAGGAACTATCGGTTTTGGAACACTTGAACGTTTAGTTTTTTTACTTTGTTTCTTTCCCATGATATTTAGTTTAAAGTGCGAATAAAAGTATATAACACAATAAAAATCCCCGCAAATTTGCGGGGATTTTTTTATTTTAAACTATTTTATTTCGTAAACAATCGTAACGCTTGAAGTAATTTTTTGCTCTCCTGTTGAAAGCGCTGGGGCTTGTGGCGTGTCAGCTTTTGCTTCGTTTCGAACAGACATATCGCCACCCATAGCATAGTACATTGGATAATCTCCACCTTCAGAGTAAGAAATTATTCTTACCAATTTAACATCAAGGTCTTTTCCTAAAACTTTAGCTTTTTCTTTAGCGTCTTCTATAGCAAGTTTTCGAGCTTCAACACGAAGAGCATCAACGTCATCAACTGAAAATTCTGGTCCACTAACTTCTCCAATACCAATAGCTGTTATTCCTGAAATAATTTCTCCAGCCTTTTCAGTGTCTCTCACCTTAACTTGAATTGTTTGATTTGTTTCGTAGCCAACAATTTGTTGATTTTGAGTACTTGGAGGACACCACTCTGGTGTACACACCGTCATTGGTTTTGCATATTCATATTTTGGCGATGTGTTTAGCCAAAGAGTTTTAATATCTTTTTCCTCTATTCCTTTTTCTTTCAAAAACTCCAATGCCTTTGTTTCCTTTGCTGTCATTTTATCTGTTGCCTCTTTGCTTGTTTTAGCTTCTTCTTTGATAGTAAAAGTAATCATCGCAACATCCGGCACGGCAAAAACTTCTCCTGACCCAGAAACAGCAATACTCGGCATTGCTTCGCTTTTGTTTGGCTTTAGTTCTTTTATAAGAAGAACTACCAAAAATGCAGTTGCTACCAAAAGGAACAACGATACTGATCCAAAAAGATTATCTTTTGAGCTTTTTTGATTTTGATTAAAATTTGTTTGATCCATAAAAAATATACTAATTAATAATTATACTTATAAAAACGACTAACCCTTATTTATGTGACTTATTGTGCTTGTCTTCTTTAAGTTTACCATCTTCTAGAACCAAAGTTCTATGCCCTAAAACTGCATAATCTTGCTCATGGGTAACCATTATTATAGTTTGCCCTGTTTTATTGAGTTCCAAAAAAGCATCTAAAACTGACTTTGATGTTTCGGAGTCCAAGTTTGCAGTCGGCTCATCAGCAAAAATTATTTTAGGACCATGAGCTATGGCCCGAGCAATGGAAACTCTTTGTTGTTCTCCACCAGAAAGCTGAGAAGGCAAATTATTTATTCGATGTCCTAATTTTATTTTATTTAAAGCCTCAATTGCCTTTGCTTCTGCCACCTTATCGGGAACACCCTGCATCAAAAGCGGAACCATAACATTTTCAAGCGCAGTTAAAGATGGAAGAATAGCATAATCTTGAAAAATATAACCGAGCTTATTTAATCTTAGCTGTGTTCTTAAATTTTGAGGAAGATTATCTACCCTAAAATTATCAACATACACCTCTCCACTTGTAGGATGATCTAATAGTCCCAGCTGATAAAGAAGGGTGGATTTACCAGAACCAGACCGTCCAGTAATTGTTAAAAATTCTCCTTCCAAAACTTCAAAAGATATATCATTTAAAGCAATGGTTGTATTTTCTCCATTTATAAATTTTTTTGATAAATTTTTAACTTTAATCATGTTATCTTCCTAAAATTGCTGACAATGTATTTTGCTTAACGACAATCCTTGCTGGAATATACCCCGCCACTGCAGTTGCCAAGAAAAGAATCAAGGCTCTGACTGATGTTTCTCCAAATTTTGCCACCAGTATTCCATCTGAAAATGGAAAATCAATTGGATTCGCATCGAGGGCTGGTTTTATTAGGGCGAAAACTAAAATTCCTCCAACTATAATCCCAGCTCCGGCAAAAAACAAAGATTGTATAACATAAGAAAAAGAAATCGCTCGGTTTGATATGCCAATACCTTTTAAAATACCAATAAATCTTCGGCGCGTAATTGCGTTTACAAATATAACAATAAAAATTGTTATACCTCCGACCACAAGACCGATAGATGATATAGCGTTTCCTAAAATCGCAAATGTCACCTTAATATCTTTCAAAAATTTTGGCTCAGCCTCTGTTGAAGTCTGAACTCTTCCATAGTCCCCAGCACCTGAAGCAATAAGAGAATTTTTTGCTAAAACAGGGTCACTGCCAGAATCTAAACGAACTGAGATTTGATTTGCATTATAATCACCTCTTCCTAAAATTTTTCGAGCTTCTGTGTCTGTCATAACAACAGAAGTATCAAAAGCATCTACTTTTGAACCAATAATTCCTTTTACAAAATATTCTTTTTGAATATCCCCGACAGTTACTTGAACTTTTGAACCAATTTTTACGTCCTTAAGTGTTTGAAAACCGGGTGCTTCTATTGGCGTATACTTATATAAAAGATTTTTCCCAAGCATAACCCACTCACTATCTTCTTTGGTTAAGTACTCACCTTCAATTAAAAATTTTGATATACCTGAAAAATTTTCCTCAACCTCTGGCTCGATACCCAACACCTGAGCGCCGGCACCATCTCTTAGGTCCCCTCGTTTAACAGTTTCTTTATAATTTGATTCAACTCTTCCTCCACCACTGTATCTTATGGTCATCTTTTCAAAACCAGGAACCTCACGCGCAATACTTGCAACCCATTGAGTGTTATCAATAAAAGGACGATTTAAAAACGGAGTAATAATAACATCCCCTGTTGAAACTTTTTTATTTGCTTCAACTGAACCTTCAATAAGTCCGACCAAAATACCAGAGACGACAACTAAATTCAAAAAAGTTAAAGTCATCACAAAAATTATCAAAGCGGTTGTCCAAATATTTGCGCGCCTTATATCTCTTTTCGCTAAGAAAAAACCAACCTTTAGGTCTATCCTCAATTTTTCTCCAAATGGTTTTTCTTCTGGCATGTATTTTATTGTTCTATTTTAACCAAAACAATATCTCCTGGTTTAAGTCCTCTTTCTATTTCAGCAATATCTCCATCTCCAATTTTTCCCCTTACCACTTCCACTTCTTCGTTCTTTTTTGCTTTTTTACCAGTTTTTAACAACACATAAGTCTTACCATCTCTTTCGTAAATTGCTCGATTTGGAATGGTTGTAACTCCTTCCATTTTCCAAATATTTATAAGCAAATTCGCAGTAAGTCCTGGTCTAACATTTTCATCTAACTCTAAAATATCAGCATTTACTTTGTAGTTTACAACACCTGAAACTAAAGTTTCAGATGGTTCTACAAAAGAAATTTTTCCACGATAAATTTTTCCAGGAAAAGCATCAAACTCTATGTCAGTCATTGCATCTTTATATACCAAATCAACGTTTGCTTCGTTTATGTTTGATTCGACATACAAGGATTCAGTATTTTCTATAACCATTGCAACATTTTGTGCTTCTGACAATTCACCGGTTTTTATATTTACAGCAGTTACTGTTCCATTTTCCGGGGCTTTCAAATATGTATCTTCAAGTTCCGCTAAGGCCGATAAATATCTTCCTTTTGCTTGTAGAACAACCGCCTCAGCAGAAGAAATCTCTGACGGCCTTGCTTGTTTTTTCTTTAATAGATATTCTGCTTCTTTTTGTTTTACATTGCTTTCTGCTGAAGAAATGGCAGAACTAGCTGTTGCAATAGCTGAATCATACAAAGCTTTATTTGTCGCATAATTTGTGCCTTTTGTATTTGGTATTTCTACTGTCCAAGGAAATCCATACGGCAACGTTTCAACTGAAAATCTTATATAAAGACCAGTATTCCCGATAGGTGCAGGTGTAATACTAGAGACACTTCCAGAAAAAGTCTGTGGTCCAACTAATTTCCAATCAGGACTAACTGGTGATTTTTCCAATCTATAAACACCAGCTTTATCTGAATTGAAACTACCAGTTATATAAACCTCAATATTTGTTTCTTCGTTATCTTCTGGAATAGCTTCGAGATCTGCACTGTAAAGAGTCCGCCTAGCGTTCAAAACATTTGTCTCTTGTTCTTTTTTAGTTTCCTCCAAATCATTCTGAGCATTTTCTAAATTAATTTCCGCAAGTCTAATTTCTTCACTTGTTGCACCTTCTAGAACTTCTTGAAGTTTTGCCTCAGCAGACTTAAGAGACCCAAGTGCTTCTGTAACAGACCCATTTAGTGTTCCTTGATTTATAGTTGCCAAAATTTGCCCCTTTTCAACCTTATCGCCAATCTTTACTTTTATTTCTTTTACAACTCCAGATTTTGGAAAAGATAAATCTAAATCAACAGTACTCACAACTTCTCCAGAAGAAAGAACTGTTCGCGCAAGATCTCTCTCTTCGGCAACAATTTCCTCAAACTTCTCCCCCTTCCCTCCAAAAACAGAAACAGCAATCAGTAAAAACACACCCGCAAAAACAAAACGCCATGGTTTTTTAGTAAACCAATTCCAAATATCAGATAGTTTTGTTTTTATACTAGAGAAAAATTTCATTTATAATTATTTTTTGATTTCAAACATTTCAACTTCAAAAACGAGCGTTGAATTCGCAGGAATTGAGCCAATCGCTCGATCACCGTATCCGTACTCTGGTGAAACTGTAAGTTTTCTAACTTCACCAACTTTCATCCCAACAATTCCTTCATCCCACCCTCGAATAACTTGACCAACCCCAACTTGGAAAGTAAATTTTCCATTTCCATGATTTGCTGATTTATCAAACTCTGTTCCATTCAAAAGCGTTCCAACATAAGTCACAGTTACGGTATCTCCTGATACTGCTGGTTCCCCTGTTCCTTCTTTTTTAATTTCTACTATTAGTGGATCTTGTTTTGGTGTTGTATTTGTTTCCATATTTTTTGGTTCTTCTTTAATTTCTAAATTTTCTTCATTTATAGATGCGACATTATCATCTTTTTTTGCTTGTGGCGAGAACATCACAAAAGCAAAAGCTCCTAATAAAACTAATAAAAATATAACAATTGATATGCTTTTTTCCTTCATAGTTAATCAATTATATAATATTTTTAAACTTTGGACGAATTTATTTTATTGATTGAATTAAAAAAGCCTTCAGAAAAAATCTGAAGGCAAAAAAAATTCTAAGTATTTAAGATGCATTGTTATAAATAATTCCACACCCCGCGCCTCTTTTATCCATGTCACAAACATTACACTCCCAAAATCTAAATAATTCGCTATACACTGTCCACACAGCGCGAATTTGACCATCATCACAATTTAAATAACCCACAATATTTGGATCGTTGTAACTACTGATCAATATTCCTGACTGAAGTTCGGTTAAATAATTTAAATTATAAAGAATTTCCTCTTTAGTTTGTAAAATCTTCCCTGAAGCCTCCTCGATTTCTTCCATGATGTAAATGTCGTTAGTTTCTATTTTTATAACTGACTTATTTACGAAAGATTCCGAAATACCGCTAAATGGTTTGGTTTGGTTCAAAAGGTGTTGTTTAAACCCCCTTCCCAGATTGTATTTTACTTTTTCATTTCTCAGGAATCTTTCATCTGGGTCAAAAGATTTAGTAAGTGCCGGAATAAGGATATTTGATTCCTTGAGCTCAAGCTTTTTAAGCCAACAAGTTCTTTTACCTATAAATTTTTTGAGCTCTTGTATCCAAATACCGCCGTCTTGCCCATCAAGATTCAATAAAAGATGTTCCAATAATTCATCCCTAGACATAGGTGGTTTTTTAATGAGTGCGCTGTCCATGTTATTTTTATTTTTAAAGAATTTTTAACTCTATTTTTAAGGTTAAAATCATAACCTTTTTCGAAACATACTATACACACAATCACAAAGCAGGTCAATTTTAAAACAAATAGTTTAAACTACCTCTTCCACCTTGCAGTAACCCCAGCTGGAAGAAAAAAACCACGTGGTGAATTTTCCTCAATCAAAAGCTCAAGAGATTCTAATTTTCCGCCAAATTTTTCCACAAGGACTTTTAAATTATTTTCAAAAACTATTTTTGAATACCCTGATGCGTAACCTGAAACAATAAAAAATGAAGGACTATCGTTTAAAACTTCAAGACACAAATTCATAAGTTTTATAAAATCATCTTCTATTTTCCATACTTCCCCTTCTGGTCCATGACCAAAAGCTGGCGGATCCATAATTATGGCATCATATTTATTTCCTCTTTTTACTTCTTTTTTCAAAAAAGCCATTGTGTCATCAATTAAAAATCTAATTTTTTCATTCTCTAAACCATTTAGTTTTGCATTTTCTTTTGCCCATTCAACAACTGGCTTTGACGCATCAACATGTGTAACCTCCATACCAGAACGAGCACAAGCAAGTGTTGCGCCGCCAGTGTAACCAAAAAGATTCAAAGCGCGCTTCCCCTTTAGAGATTTAATATCTTTTATAAAATTCCAATTATCAATTTGTTCCGGGAAAATACCGACGTGTTTAAAAGAAGTTGGCATTATTTTAAATTTAAAACCACCATAATTTATAACCCAAGAATCAAGCACAACACCCTTGTGCTTCCAGTTTCCACCTCGAGTTCCAACTCTTTTAAAAGAAAGGTTGGCTTCTTGCCAATAATTTTCGTCTTTTGATTTTTGCCACAAAGCTTCTGGGTCTGGTCGCCTAAGAAAAACCCCGCTCTCAGCTGGACCAAAACGCTCTAATTTTTCTCCGTCACCGGAGTCTATCAATTCATAATCTCCTTTTTTATTCATGTATTTCAAGTAGGGGTTCTACCCAAACATATTTAACATCCGAATAGTCTCGTAATTTACATATTGCCTCAAATTCGTGTCCTGTGCCAACTTTTGCCACAAACCATTTTTGACCAGATTCAAATTTTGTCTCAACACTTGATTCGCCAGGAATAGAGTATCCTAGGTCTTTTATAATCTTTTTAGCTCCAACAAATTCAACATCCGCCAAAAAAGAGACCAAAATTGAACCTTTTGTATAATCAGTTTTTTTATCAGTTATCTCTTTCAAAACATCCGCTTCACACTTTTCAAGTTTTGTCATCGTCACCTCTTTAGGTGTAACTGTTTTTGTTTCTGTATTTTTATTTTCAGTAGTTGTTTTAGTATTATCTTCTTCTGGTACAAATACTTGCTCAGAATTTTTATTTGTATTTAAATTTACATTAGCAAAAACACCTTTGTCATATAAGATATACCCGATTAGAGCTAAAATTATAACTATAAATATAATATTTTTTCTATTCTTTTTTGCCATAGACCAATTTTAACATAAAAAAGCCCCCGCATAACGAGGGCCTTTAAAGATTAAGCACATTTTTTCCTTACATAAACAGTCTGCCTGTATCCTTTACTGGGACGCAATTTAATAATCTTTTCTGAATACTTTGGTTTTTGCAAAAGGATACCTTTTTTTATCAAGAGCTTGATGGGAATATTTGCCAAAAAACTTCTTTGGTCTTTGTAATTTTTAAGGGCGAGCTTATTAGCCATTAAAAGAACTTCTTTCATAAATTCCACACTATTAGGTTTATAATCTTCTATATTTTCCCAAAAAGTCTGAGTAAAATCTGAACGACCCTTTGCGTCCTTGGCAATTGAATTTAAGAAAGTGACCGAAGAAACAACTTCGTTAGCACAAGCAAAATGACTTATTAAATGTCTCATTTCTTGATCTGTGGGTAAATCAAAAACTAATATTAAA
>DAORIO010000021.1:0-9481 GCA_035438585.1 Minisyncoccota bacterium
TTTAGTATATTAGTAATTAGTAGATTAGTATATTAGACATTTTTAAGCAAACCGGGTAGTGAATTTGGGCGAAGTTTATAAAAACAAAATAAATTTTGCATCGCCAAAATCTACTACCCGGCAAATAAAAAACCGGTTTTAACCGGTTTAGAGTATTAAATTATTTTTAATTTTTTTCTCCCATTTCACATAACCCTCAAGATTGCTCGTAATAATAATTCTTACAATTTTATCTTCTTTTACTCCTGGGGGTATTGTAGTAAATGAGTACTCATAATGGCTATAGAATTTACCATTAGCATTTTCTTGGAACAACTCTCCGTAAGGAAGTGACGACGACGGGGGCATAAAAAAATACCAATAATTGTCACCATCAAACTCTACTGAATAACATAGTCCTCCACCTTCCACTTCATATCCAGATGTTTCATTTTTAAAGATTGAATCTTTATTTATTCTCTGACAGGAAAATAATATCCCCGCCAATAAAAAAATAACTAGTATTTTTTTCATAGTGTTCATTTTTTTAGATTTCCCTTACACTACACTCCCAAAAATCTATTGTCAAAAACAAAAAAACACCGTGATAGGCCGGTGTTTTTTTGTTTTATAACTAAAAGCTTATATTCCTTTTAGTTCTTCCATTGCTTCGTCAACTGACGATGCTGATGATCCGCCTTCAGAGCTTCCTCCTTCTGGTTCGTTGATCTTTAAGTTTACTCTAGAATCATTTTTCATTCCGATAACACGTAGAAGTGTTCGGATGGCATTTACTGTTCTACCTTCTCGTCCGATAACTCTTTTCATGTCATCCTTTGAGATACCATCAACTGAAAGAAGAACTCCTCTTTCGTCGATTGTACGATTCACAGTAACTCCATCCGGAGTTTCTACCAATGACTTTAGTACGTACTCTACAAACTCTTTATCTTTTTCCATAATAAGAATATTTCTTGTTAAAAAGTGCAGATTGACCGAATACTGCAGAAAAACATTATAACAAAAAAAGCCCCTTTTGGGCAAATTTTGTTTTATCTAATTTTATTTCTTTGCAACTTTCTTAACTGACTTTTTTGCTGTTTTCTTTTTAGCTTTCTTTGTATCTATTTTAGTTGTTGAGAATGAATGTCCTGCTTTTTTTAGTAATTGTCTTGCTGTATCAGAAAGTTGTGCTCCCTTAGAAATTCTTTCTGTTATTTTCTCGATTTCAAACTGAGTCTTTCCAGCTTTTGGATTGTATGATCCTAAAACTTCAATAAACTTACCACTTTTTGCGGCGTTTTTTGAATCAGTCAAAACTAGACGGAAATGCGCCTCGTTTTTTGTTCCTACTCTTGTAAGTCTTATCATTAACATATGTGAAGGTGATAATATCACAAATCCCTCTTTCTGCAAGAGCATAAAAGAAAAAGCTGTGATATATTAGCTTTATGGACAAAAATACTCAAAAAAATGACTGGGATAAAAACTCCAAACGGAGGCCTTTTTTTTCTAAAAATAATGGAAATTTCAAGAAACCAGAGCTAAATGGACCAAAAACTATCGATGGTGTTATTCGTATTACCCGACGAAATTTTGGAATTGTACGCTATGGAAACGCTGACCAAGCCATAATCATAAAACCAGAACTGTTAGGAAGCGCACTTACCCGCGACGAAGTTCGTGTGGAAGTAAAAGAATACAAGCGTGATGGCACGGGTGGATTTGGGCGAGTTGTCGAAATTCTAAGACGAGCAAAAGTCGGCTACGCTGGAATTGTAAAAACAGAAAATGGCGTTGAGGGATTTTATGCAACCGACAGTGCTTTCCCGTCTCCTGCTCGTATATCAAGCTTTGAAGTTCCAAAAGAAGAACTAACAGATGGAAAAATTGTTTTCTTTGAACTTGTTGGCTGGGATCCAGAAAGAAAACCGTTTGGGAAAATAATAAAAATAATTGGAGAAAAATCTCGACACGAAAGTATTCACGAATCTATTGCTCTTGAATATGGATTTGAAGCACCTTTTTCAGATGAAGTTTTAAAAGAAGCCGAGATGTTTGTTGAAGATGCAAATACCGATGACTACAAAGACCGAAGAGACTTTCGAGAAATCACAACTTTTACCATTGACCCAGACACAGCCAAAGACTTTGACGACGCTTTATCTTATGAAAAACACGAAGATGGAAGTATTGAAATCGGAATTCACATTGCTGATGTGTCTCATTATGTCAGAGAAAATTCTGCACTAGACCGCGAAGCTCGAACTCGAGGAACTAGTGTGTATTTAGCTGATCGTGTTATTCCAATGCTCCCAGAAATTTTATCAAACGACTTGTGTTCTCTAATTCCAAACAAAGACCGGCGAGTAATGAGTGCAGTTGTTACTTTCAAAGACGGCGTTGTAAAAAAGACTTGGTTTGGAAAAGCTCTAATACACTCAGATGAAAGACTCACTTATGAGCAGGCTCAAGAAAGAATCGAAACAGGTGTTGGGCAATTTGCTGATATTTTGATAGAGCTAAATACTCTGGCAAAAACAATGAAGCAAAAAAGATTTGACGCTGGAGCAATATCGCTCGATAGCGACGAAGTAAAATTCGTGCTCGACGAAGAAGGTAACCCAATTGACGTAAAGAAAAAAGCTCGAAAAGATGCACATAAAATGATCGAGGAATATATGTTGCTTGCAAACAGACTTGTAGCCGAAGAATTAAGTCGTGGTGTCGATATAAAAAAACCAGTTGCTCATCCAATGCTTTATCGAGTTCACGATAAACCAACAGATGAAAGAATTACTTCTCTTGAAGAATTTCTAAATGGACTTGGTCACGATGTTGAAATCAAAAATGATGACCATATAGGAATCACGCTTTCAAATCTACTAGATACAATAAAAGAACCTGCAATGCGAGACACTGTTCAAAGTGCGATTGTTCGAAGTATGCAAAAAGCGATTTATACAACAAAAAATATTGGACACTTCGGTCTAGCAATTTCTTTTTACGCCCACTTTACTTCTCCAATTCGAAGATATCCAGACGTTATAGTCCACAGACTTCTAAATCACTACAAACTTACAGGAAAATTAAAGACAGATGATATAAAAATGATTGAACAAATTGGACAAGAATCCTCTGTTCAAGAAACTGGTGCTCAAAATGCTGAACGAGCAAGTACAAAATATCTTGGCGTTGTTTATATGAAAAGATTTTTGGGTCAAACACGAAAAGGAGTTATTACTGGTATGACAGAGAGAGGATGTTTTGTAAAAGATGAAGAATCTTTCTCAGAAGGATTTATGTCTTTTGAAGGTCTTGGCGATGTGACTGTTAGTGAAAAGACAGGACGCGCAAAAATAGAACAATCTACACGAATTCTAACTCTGGGTGAAATTATCGACTACAAAGTAAAATCAATCGACGAAGAAAGAAGAGAGATTGAAATGGAGCTTGTCTAGATTTTTAGAATAATAGACACAAAAAAGTGTTAAAACCAAGAATATGAAAAACATCCTAATTGTTTTATCTGTATTAATACTAATTCTTAGTGTCTTCTTAATATACAAAAGCCCAAAAACTATCTCTTACGAATCCTCTATTATTTCCGAAAATTTAAAACCCGAACCCAAAGAAATAAAACTTATTTTCTTCGGTGACATAATGCTTGATCGTGGTGTTAAATCTTCCGTTAATAACAATTTTAGTGAAGATTACTCCGTTCTTTTTGGGCCCGCAAAAGATTTGATAAATAAAGCTGATATTGCTTTTCTCAATCTTGAAGGTCCAATTTCCGATGGCGGACGAAAAGTTGGCTCTATTTACTCTTTCAGATTCGACCCAAAAATCTCTACCGTTTTAAAAGAAACTGGTTTTGATATTGTTTCTTTCGCAAACAACCATGTTGGCGACTATTCGAGCGTCGCTTTTAAGGACACACTTACTCATCTTGAAAATGCACAAATATTACAAACAGGGGCTGGAATGAATTATTCTGACGCAAAAACACCGCGAGAAATAATTATTGAAAATACAAAATTTTGTTTTTTGGGATTTTCTGATGTTGGACCTGATTGGATAAAAGCGACTGAAGCGACTGCCGGAATTTTACTTGCGTCAGATCCAGAATTTGAAAATATAATAAAAAGCGCAAAACTAAATTGCGATATTTTAATAACCTCTTTCCATTGGGGCGAAGAGTACCAATATTTTAATGCGCGCCAAGAAAAATTAGCAAAAAGTGCAATTGATGCAGGTGCAGATATTGTTATTGGCCACCATCCACACGTCACACAAGATATAGAAATCTACAAAGGAAAAATTATTGTTTATAGTTTAGGAAATTTTATTTTTGATCAATACTTTAGCCCGGAAACATTGGAAGGAATGAATATATCTCTAGTCGTGAAAGATAAAATTATAACAGACGCTTCATTTAGAAAAACACAACAGACTCGAAAATATAATATTGAAAGCATAAGTGAACCGACTAATATAGACATATCAACTGACCAAATAATAAAAATCCAAAATAGTATAAGAAAATAAAAAACACCCCCAAAAAAACGGAGGTGTTTTGCTATACAAAGAACTTAATTTAGAACATGCTGACTTGTACCAACTGGTTTGTAGTTACTAAAGATTTCTTCAACAATCCTTTTTCGCTGTGCATCCGGCGTCTTAGCATCATCAAATAACTTTTCCATTTTATTAACATGATCCTTTAACATCTGGAACCTACTTCTTTCATGTCCCAAGCGTGCACTTTCATGAATTAAAATTTTTCCAGTTACCGCGGCATGATTTTCCGCACGAGCTGCTGATAAGTTATTCATGTTTATTTCATGGGTATCGCGGGATTTCTGAATACCTTCACTAATCTTAAATTGCTCATCTGTAACAAACTTCTCGCGCTGTAGTCTTATGTGTTCATCATATTCATCCCGCCCCATCATCATTTTAAGGATAATAGATAATGATTCAAAAACGAAAAACATAAGAAATACAGCCCAAACAAGTAATGAAGTTCCGGCAACATCTTTCAAAGCTTCATACCTGTGAGACAAACCGTCTGCTTTTTCGGAATTAATTTTTCTAATCCGGTCAGCTTTTTGAGCTTCGATCTTTGCAATTGAAGCATTGATCTCAGTCGTACGCCTGTCTTGTTGAGTTTTTGACAACCCAATTGCCAGGTATTCAGGACTTGAAAGTTTTTCAGCTTCAAAAGACGCTATTGCTTCGGCAAGACGAATTGAGTCTTGAGTAATAGCTTCACGTTTTGCTTTAGCCGCAGGTCCGTAACCTCTTACCCCTGATCCAACAAGTCCTTCAATCTCTTTTATCCAAAGATCTTCCCTTTTACGAAGTGAATCTCTTTGGGTATTAATAGCAGCTTGCCGCATTGCAACCCAATTCTGGTAGTCATTCATTTTACCCTCCGATCCAATTGCTAAATCCCTTTTTTCATTTTCTAAAGGTAATAAAACATTTGAAATTGAGTCATTAACCTGTGCAATCTTATCATTTTTGATTTCAGAAATTTTTTGTTCTATTTCTGCTTCAAAAATTTTAAGTTGAGCAAATGTACCGTTAATATAAGATAGCGCTACAACCAGAGTAATTCGAGTTATTATTACTGCAGTTTTTTTGTGGCTTTTACCAGGTTTATCGTGATCCATGAATGCCATAATTGAACGATCAATCATCCATATGGCGAAGAACCAAACAACTCCAATCAAAAGACCAACAGCAAAAGAATCCATTATGTCACCCCAAACTGCGGCTGCAATAAAGGCGGATGCAATAACTGCCATGAACATTGTATACCCGAAGGATGCGCGTTTTTCGATTACAGACGACGGCATGTCTTTGAGAATTTTTAAATCCGCTCCAGCAAACCATGCTGAACCTAAACTTATTTTTTTATACTGCCTTCTTAGGAAAGCACTTACTTTTCTTGCGAATTTCAGTAAATTTTCCAAACCAGTAGCAATTTCTTTTCTTTTCCAGATGAGGAAACTTATAATTGCAACAATAGCTACAAGTACAATAATTGTTTTTAGTGTCATTTTTTTTAGTTGTTAAGTTTTGTAAATTATAGCACAATAAATAGCCTTTTGTCAAGGTACAAAAAAGCCCTTCGTTTTTATAACGAAGGGCTTGGGCCAATGAATGTGATTACACAAACATTGGGTATACAATCACAAAAATAACTAAACCAAGCATAATTATTATACTTCCGAAGGTTTTAATTGCTTCCATTTTATTTTAATTTAAGGTTGCACTATGCAATTATATCATATAGATATATATCTGTCAAGGATGCTAATAATCACCCTAAGCGAGTGCGCGACACCTTTTTAAAAACCCTACTAAACGTGTTTCATCTTAGTGAGGATATATTTTTCCAAAACCTTGCACAGGTTTTGAAAGCATGGTTTTTGCGTAGCAAAATTTCAAAATCGAGCAGAGCAAAAGCCCTCGTGGGAGGGCTTTATGCGTGTTTTAGAAAAATTATATCCGAACGCTTTTTTATTTTGCAATAGCCACAGCGTCTTCAAATTTTACAGAAAGTAGTTTTGATCCCCCATCCGCCCCAATTGTTACACCGTATAGAACATGAGCGCGTGACATAGTTTCTCGGTTGTGAGTCACAATAATAAGTTGACTGGTTTCTGCCAATTTTTCAATCATATCTCCATACTTTCGGGAATTTGCTTCATCAAGTGCTGCGTCTGTTTCGTCGAGAACTAAAAATGGTGGCGGATTTACTTGAGAAATCGCAAACAAAAGTGCGATTGAAACAAGAGACCTTTCGCCCCCAGAAAGTAGAGCTAAATCTTTTGTTTTCTTTCGTGGAAGATTTACATTTATTTCAACTCCTTCTTCTTGGTCTTGATCTTCTTCATTTCCATCATCATCTAGTTTTTTTCTTTTTGCATACAAAACAATAGAAAGAAAAGCTGAACCTCCGTCGAACATTGTAGAGAAAAATTCTCCGAAAACTTTATTTATTTTTTCTATTCCTTGTCTAAATTCGTCTTCCAAATGTTTTTTGAGACTTACGATAGTTTCATTTATTGAATCTATTCCCTTTTCCAAATCTTCAATTTCTCTAGCCAAGAAAACATCTCGCTCGCTTGTTTCTTCGAACTCTTTCAAAACATCTTGCGCGCCAACAATTCCAATTTCTTCAAGTTTTATTTTTAGTCTTTCAATTTTTCTTCTTTTATTTTCTTGTTCTTCGTCTGTAACAATTTCGCTCGGATTTTCTTTAACCCTAAAAGCATACCCCAACAGAACAACAGCTTCCCTCATATCTTCTTCCAAACGAGAAGCTCTTTGATTCAAAAAAGATATTTTTGATTTTACAGAATCAAGTTCATGATTTAATCTTTCGCCAAGCAAGACAAGTTCCATTCTATTTCTTTCTTCTTCTCGAATTTTTGTTGCATTGTTTGCGGACGACGAAGTCATTTCAAGAAGCGCTGTTTGTTCATTTTGAATTTGAGAATTTATAACGTTGTATTTTTCTACAAGCTCATCTAAATTTTTCCTTAGTTCTACTGCCTTACTATCTAGATCTTCTTCTTTTCCATCTTCTGCCATTTCAAGCATAGACAAAAGTGCTTGCTTTGTATTTATCAGACTTGCGCGTATATTTTCAATACTCTCGTCCACAAGTGCATTTTCAATACGCTCGATTGCACCCTTTATATTTGAAGCATACCAGTCTCGATCAAAAGAAATTCTTTTACTTTTTTCCTCTTTTCCGCTGATTGCAGAAATTGCTCCCTCAAGACGCCCTCGTCCAATAACAATTTCTTCAAGTTTTCTTCGAAGTTCGTATATTTTTTGTTCTTTTTCTTTTATAGCACTATCATCCTTAACCTCTTCTACAACTTGAACTTCGAAATTATTAATTTTTTCTTGTATATCTTTTTTCTTTTGATTTATTTCAGATTCTTTTCTTCCAAGTTCTAGTAAACCATTTTTAATTAAAAAATCTTCATCCTTTATATAAGCACCCATGATGTCGTTCAATTCAATTCTAAGTTCGTCGGCTTTTTCAACCTTCTCAACTTGTTTTTTCAAAAAAGTTAAATGAGGTGCAATTTCACGTCTAAGAGATTTTGCTTCTTTCAAATTTTCCGCAGTCTTGTCTAATTTTTTTATTGCGTCTTTTATTCTTGAATGATAGATAGTAAGACCCAAAGAATCTTCCAAAATACCCCGTCTTTCTTTTACATTTGATCGAAGAAGTGCGTCGGCTTCACCTTGAGAAATAATATGGTGACCGGATGCACCAATATGAACATTTGAAAGTAAATCAAAAATATCTCTCAGTCTTACTTCGGTTCCATTTATAGAATATTTATTTTTTCCGTCTGCAAAAACTTCTCTTGTTACAGAAATTTCATCAAAATCTAAATTTATTTTTGTCTCTCCTTCACCAATAGAAAAGATTCTTTTTTTGTTATCAAGAACAAGAGAAACCTGTGCACGGGATGCTTTTGGTAAAATCTTTGACCCATTCCAGATCAAATCTTTACCCTCCTTACCTCGCATACTCTTCATAGACTGCTCTCCGAGAACAAAACGCATCCCTTCTACAATGTTTGATTTTCCAGAACCATTTGGACCAACGACAGAAGTTATCGGACTAGGAAATTCCACAATCGCTTTTTTTGCGAAAGATTTAAACCCCGATAATTCTACCCGTTTAAGATACATAATAATGAGTTACAAGTTATAAAGTTAGTTCCAATTTTTTATTTCGATTGCACGTTTTGCTGATGCAGTTTCAGCTTCTTGTTTTGATTTTCCTTTTCCTTCGGCAATTTTTTCTTTCCCAAAAAATATTCCGATGATGAATTTTTTGTCATGATCAGGCCCTGATTCACTAATAACTTCGTAAGACGGAGTTACTCCATAAACTTCTTGAGCTTTTTCTTGAACCAAACTTTTTGGATCTTGCCAAAGCTTTTTTGAAACCACTTCATCTATTTTGTCATATAAAGTAGAAGAAATAAACTTCTCAGCACCAGAATATCCTTGATCCAAATAAATAGCGCCGATTACTGCTTCAAAAGCATTCGCCAAAATATACTGCCTAGCTTTTCCTACATCTTTTGATTCGCCACGAGAGAGCAACATATACTCATTCATTTTTATTTCCTGAGCTGTCTCTGAAAGTGTTACGGCGTTTACAAGAGCACTTCTATAAGCAGTTAGTTCTCCCTCAGAATTGTTTGGGTATTTTTTATACAAATAATCTGTAATAACAAGTTCTAAGACTGCATCTCCTAAAAATTCCAATCTTTCATTGTGAGGAATTCCCAATTTTGAATTTTCATTTAGAAAAGATCTGTGGACGAACGCATTAACTAATAATTTTTTGTTTTTGAATTCTAATCCGATATTTTTTTCGAACGATTCAAATTTAGAATAATCGATCATACATTGATTGATTAAAAATTAAGAATTAAGAATTAAAATATAA
>DAORIO010000022.1:0-9472 GCA_035438585.1 Minisyncoccota bacterium
TGTATTTTCCATATTTTCTTTTGGTCGAGCAAGGTCTATTTCTGTGTGTGCGGTGTTTACATCTCCAGTAAAAATAACTTCTTTTTCTTTTCTTAATTTTTCAACAAATTTTAAAAAGGCGTCATAAAATTCTAGTTTATATTCCAATCTGTGTGGACCTCCTCCGCCGTTTGGAAAGTAGCAATTTATTAAATAAAAGTTTTTGTACTCTGCAATTATAGTCCGACCTTCATCATCGAATTTTTTAATACCCAAGCCATCAATAAATCTTATCGGCTTTTCTTTTGAAAAAATAGAAACTCCTGAATAGCCTTTTTTGAGCTTACTAAAGGAATACGCACAATGCCAATCAACACCGGGAAAATCACTTGGCAACTGAGTAGGTTCTGATTTTGTTTCTTGAAGGCATACGACGTCGGCTTTAGTAGCTTTTAAAAATGGCTCCCACATATTGTTCTTTAGTGTTCCACGAAGACCATTTGTATTCCAAGAAATTATATTCATAATGATATTTTACACTAAAAACAAACGAAAAATACTTTACATATTTTTTCTAAAACTGTATAAAAGACTTTGTACTTTAAACTTAAAACCGATGAAGAAAAAAGAAACAGACAAAAAAGGTCCTGCTGTACCACCTAAAAACAACCAACATGATAAAATTGCGAGAGATCGCCAGGGAACTCGAACTTACCCACAACCAAGAAACGGAAGGTACTAAACAAAAAGCTACTCAATTTTGAGTAGCTTTTATTTTTTTGAATGAAACTTTTTGTGAACTTCCTTGAGTCTTTTGTCAGTAATGTGAGTATAGACTTGAGTAGTAGCAATATTTGCATGTCCGAGCATCATTTGGACACTTCTAATATCTGCGCCATTTCTTAGAAGATCAGTTGCAAATGAGTGACGCAAAACGTGTGGAGTAACTTTTTTTGAAATTCCAGCATTTATCGCGTATTGTTTCACAATTCTCTCAATCGAGCGGGGAGTGAGACGGGTTGATTCATTTTTTCTATGTGACAAAGCTACAAACATCGGCTCGTCCATATCAACTCTCTTTTTAAGCCATTTATTTATTGCATTTTTAGCATCATCGCTTAGAAAAACCACTCTAACTTTTTCTCCTTTTCCTCGAATAGAAAATTCATCCTTACTCAAATCCAGATCTCTATTCAAAGAACAAAGCTCAGAAAGACGAAGTCCTGTAGAAAAGAAAAGTTCAAGTATTGCCTTGTCTCGAAGTCCTGTGGCTGTCGCCAAATCAGGACCATCTAATAGTCTATTGAGTTCTGTGCTCGAAATAAGATCTAAATCTCGTCCACCAACCTTGGCGAGCTCTATCACATCAGGAGAGACCGCTTCGACTCTTCGTTTCTTTAAAAATTTCAAAAAAGATCGTAAGGCAATCAGGTGATAATTTTGAGTATTTTTTTTCATCGAACTGGCGCTTTGACCTTTCACTTTTATTCCAGCTGAACGGTTTAGTTTTAGTCTAAATTCACGAATATTTTCCTCTGACATGTCAGATACTTCTTTTATGTTCATCTCTCTTATAAATCTAGAAATGTACCTATCGTAATTTTCGACGGTTTTTAGGCTTCGACCCCGTTCTATTTCAATATATTCAAGAAAATCTCTCTTGTAATCATTTACATTGTGCGACATACAAATATATTATACATTTTATTGATTTTCTGTTACCAGACTGTTATCCTGAAAGAAACCGACTTAAAAAAATACATCATGGAGACAAAAAAAGTACCAGACGAAAAATCCAAAAAAGCTTGGATTATAAGTGGAACAAAGCACTTTTTATCCTTAATAGTGTTTACCTTACTACTTATTGCCCTTTGGGAATACATGCCAACACACGAAGGATTTAAACGTTTTACGACTATTATACTTTTTGTATTGTTCTACAAACCGATCTTGGCTGGCATTGAATTAATAAAAGGGTTAATGGGCCTAACTAACACCAAAGTTCTAAAAGAAGACAAGCCCAAAAACACATAGATTAACTCCGCCACACAAACAACTCTACCTGCTTAACTTTAAGCGGGTTTTTTTATTTATAAATAGGCTTTTTATAGGGCTTGCTTTTTATTTACATATATGATACTATGTGTTTCTATGTTAACAGTAAAGAAAAAGGCAAAAATAATAAAAGAACACCAAGTGCACGACAAAGACACTGGCTCTGCAGCTGTTCAAGTTGCTCTTTTATCTAAGCAAATTGAAGAATTATCTGGTCATCTTAAAAAACACAAAAAAGACAATCATTCAAGAAAAGGATTGATCAAAATGGTAGCTGACAGAAGATCTCATCTTAAATACCTAGAAAAGACAGACAAGAAGGGATACAATTCACTAGTTAAAAAGTTAGAGCTTAAGTAATAAAAGTCTCCCTAATGGGAGACTTTTTGATTAGGGCACTATAAACTATTTTTATATACTTTATTTAGGTTATAGTTTAAAACTTTACTGTTAACATTTTTTATAAGAATTTATTAGATTTATTTTTAAATATTATTTATGAGCATTATTAAACACAAAGAGCAGAGAGTTGGTATTTTTATAGATACACAAAATTTTTACCACTCTGCAAAAAATTTATACAAAAGAAAAGTAAACTTCGGTGCAATCATTAAGGATGTTTTGGCGAACCGAAAATTAGTACGCGCAATTGCATATGTTATTACAAGTGAGGCAGGGGATGAGAAAAACTTTTTCGAAGCCCTAACAAAACTTGGCATTGAAACAAAAACAAAAGACCTTCAAATATTTCAAGGTGGCGCAAAAAAAGGAGACTGGGATGTCGGCCTTGCCGTGGACGCTATCAAAATGGCTCCACGACTAGATGCAATAATAATTCTCTCGGGTGACGGAGATTTCGTTCCACTAGTGGAGTATTTACAAACAATGACTCAAGTAGAAGTTGTTTCATTTGGAAAATCTACCTCAGCACGATTAAAAGATGTCGCGGATGATTTTGTTGATCTCTCTGAAAATCCTAGAAAATATCTTATTGGAATGAGATAAATTAGCCAATAGTTTTTATTCCATAAGTCTTTAAAGCTATGAAATTGCATCGATTTATTTATACAGATATCGAAAACCAAAAAGTTGGTGAAAAATTTTCAATTAAAGATTTGAGTTTAATTCATCAAATAAAAAATGTCTTTCGTATGACTGAAGGTGATAGGATTATTATTTGTGATGGAAACTACCGAGATTATACTTCGGTTATTGAAAATATTGATAAAAAAGAACTCTCTGTCTTGGTTGAAGAAATTACGAATCTACCAAAACCAGATAGGGAAATATATGTTTTTATTTCACTTATAAAACAAGCAAAGTTTGACGATATGCTTCCACACTTGGTAGAAGTTGGTGCGACAAAAATAATTCCAATACTTACAGAACGCACTCAAAAAAGAAATTTAAAAATTGAAAGACTAAAGGAAATAATCAAAGAGGCGACCGAACAATCAGGACGAGGAGGTGTTGCAGAACTTTTTCCAATTATGAATTTCAAGGAGGCGCTATACTTTTCTAAAAAAGAAAATCTAGACATCTTTATTTTTCATACAAAAAAAGATGAGGTATCAAAAAGTGAAAATAGGGGAGCATGCGCTTTGTTTGTCGGACCAGAAGGTGGTTTCACAGATGAAGAAATTTCTTTGGCGATAGACTCTGGCGCGCAAAATATTTTCCTCGGAGAAAATATTTTGCGCGCCGAAACGGCAGGAGTTGTCGCAACATACTTGGCTTCTCAAAAGATGATATAAAAAAAGCCGTCACGAATGTGACGGCTTTTAGATTAAAGTTGATCAATTTTCTTAAAAAAATCAGTGTAAAAATTAATTAACACATCAATATCATAGTGATGTAAAAACACTGCAATTCCATAAACAAATAACCCTACAGAAATTCCAGAGAACAGGAGGGCTAATATAAAAGAAAATATGTCGTGGGACACTTCTTCACCCTTATCCCTTATGAACATAAACCAAGACCAGTATGCAAGATTCCCCAAACAGCACACAGAAAAGATTAAAATTGCAACACTCATATACCTAAGATCCTTCTCATATAATGAAACAGACCCGAGGATTACTGAAACGACGACAAAAATCTGAGCCATAACAATAGAATTTTCAAGGCGTCTACTTATATCTGATTTATTTATTGTTTTCATTTTATTTAGCTTTAAATGAACTTATGTCAGTATTATGCAATATATTTAGGTATTTGTCTAAAAATAAGCTTTTTTATGTACAAAAGTAATTAAATTGTTTACTTTTTGCCACAATTTGCTATGCTTATGAAGTGCTTTATAAGCCTAAAACAATAGAAGATCACATACTATCCCTATTAAAAGGAGGTTCATTGGGCGCAAAAGACCTACTTTCAAAGATAAAGGAGACCCGACCGACAACCTCCAAGCAAGCTCTATATCAAACCCTTCGAAAGCTTAAAAAAGAAGAGGTGGTGGTGATGCGAAGCAAACTCGTATCTCTTTCTCACATTTGGATAAATAAAATGTCGGAATATTTTTCTGACGCTCAAAGTTCATATGGATCAAACACCGAGCCAAGTGAGGACTTTTTGAAATTAGAAGATGGTGAAAAAATTTCATACACTTTCAAAAGCCCCGAACACACCGATATGTTTTGGGGACATGCTTTTGGGATTTTAAGTAATAGGGTTTCAAAATCTATTTTTATATACAACCCTCATGAATGGTTTATTGTGGTGCGAGAAGAAAGTGAAAAACATTTGTTTCAAGAAATTGTGAAAAACGACAAAGAACTAAATGTACTTGTGGGGAGTAGAGACGATATTGATAAGGAACAAAGAGTCTGGTTTGCCCAAAATAATATTCAATACTTTGCAACAGCTGACAAAATATTTGATAAAAGAAATTACTACCTGAATATATTTGATGATTTTTTAATTGAAGCATGGCTTGATGAAAAAACCACAGACGAGATTGATAAGTTTTATAAAGAAGAAAATACCCTAAATGAAAGTTCTAAACAAAAATTAATTTCTATCATTTCAAACAAGGGTAAAAATAAACTTATGATATCTCGAAATGCTCGTCGCTCCGCAAAGCTAAAAAACATATTCAAAAAGTATTTTTTAGTTAGAAGGTAGAAATTAAAATTATTATTTGTGATAAAATTTAACCAATGGAAAATCTAGAGTTACCACCAACACCACCAGAAGATGGTTTTGCTAAAAAAATTCCCGTCATGAAAACTTATTCTTCGGATATTGCAGAGGCCCTGAAAAACAAACAGGGTTCAGTTCTTTCTATTGCTTTTGCAGAAGAAAAAAAGCGTCAACAAATTCATGACGCTACATCGGCTGGGTCAAAGAAAAATATAACTTATATACTTTTTGGAATTTTATTTTTAGCAATTTCAGCAATCATGATTGGTTCATTTTTCTTTTCCATTTTTGATAAATCACCAAACATAGCACCCGCCCCAAAAGTCCCTTCTCTTGTTCCATATGATGTTGATAGTCCAGAGGATGTTAGCACTTCTTCTACTTCTTCAATTCAAGAACTGGTTAGAAAAAATGTAAGTGAACCGTTTGAAGGAAAGGTAAAAAGAATTTTGTTTTATCAAAGCGCTGGTTCTGTTCAGTCTCCAATAACACTTAGAGAATTTGAAGATAAAATTAATTTCAAAATGCCAAACAGATTAATAAACTCTTTGAATGCAGATTTCTTTATTGGTGCAATAAATGCCAACAATACAAATTATCCAGTTATGGTTTTTTCTATAAATTCTTTTGACACAACTTTTCCTGGAATGAATGAGTGGGAGAAAGATATTGTTGAAGGTCTTTTGTATCCGTTTGATATAAAAGCAGATGACGACAATGAACTCCTAAATAGAGCCCTGCAAGACAAAACTATAAAAAATCATCCGGCTAGAATCTTGATAGATAAAACTGGGAAAATTGTACTTATATATGGATTCGTTGGAAGTAAATATGTTGTTATAAGCACCAACGAAGATGCTTATGGAGAAACCGTTTCACGACTTCTTCGTTAAGTGACCAAAACAGAGATTTGTGATAAAGTTTTGATATGAATACAGACATGTACAAAAATAAATTAGACGAAGAAAAAACACTTTTAGAAACTCAGCTAGTAGACCTTGGGGCCAAACTTGATCCTGAAACTGGCAACTGGCAAGCAGTGCCAGAAGAACTAGAAACAGAAAGTGATGAAAACGATCTAGGCGACAAATACGAGGATTTCGAAAATACGAACGAAAAAGTAGAAACCCTAGAAGAAAGACTAAACGACGTAAATGTAGCCCTTTCTAAAATTGGAACTGATAAATTTGGAATCTGTGAAACGTGTGGATCCCAAATCGAAGAAGATCGATTGGAGGCAAATCCAGCCGCCAGAACCTGCAAAGCTTGTATGGAACAATAATTTAAACCCCTCGACAAAATCGAGGGGTTTAAATTTGAAATAAAATCATGATATTATTAAATCTATGATAAATACAGAAGATAAAAAGATGCTTGAATTGATCGAGAAGCTCGAAAAAGAAATAGAGATACCGCCGGAAGATTTTGAAAAACTTTCAAAGTGGTACACAAAAGCTGTAAAAAAATTAAAAGATGAAGTTGAAATTATAAAAACTAGTAATTCAAAAAAATAATATGGAAAATCCAGAACAAATTTTAAATACAAATTACAACCAAGAATCACGCACCGACCTTATTGAGATCCATAATATTTTAGGAAACATACAACCACAAACACCCGAGCAATTTGAAACAAAAGAAATCCTTGAAAGAGCAAAAAATATTTTAACAAGGAGTCATTAATTTTTTATGAGCTTCTCGCGAGTTTATTCTTCTCAACCAATTGGAATCGACGGCGTGATTGTTTCGATTGAAACAGATATTGTTTCAAAAACATTACACGCGTTTTCAATTGTTGGACTTCCAGACAAAGCAGTTGAAGAAGCTCGTGACCGCGTATCATCTGCAATAAAAAATTCAGGATTCAAATCTCCAAAATCTCAAAATCAAAAAGTTGTTGTATCGCTTCAACCCGCCGACATAAAAAAGGAAGGTTCAACATATGACATGGCTATCGCCGTAGGATATCTAATATCTCACGGCGATATTTCATTTGTGCCTGACAATAAAATATTTATTGGAGAACTTTCCCTAAACGGAGAAATTCAATCTGTTCGTGGAATACTTCCAATGTTAAAAGTCGCGGTTTCAAATAATATAAAAGAAGCTTTTATTCCAGAAAAAAATAAAGAAGAGGCGAGTCTGGTAAATGGTATAAACATTTATCCAGTAAAAAATTTAGAAGAACTCATAAATCATTTACAAAATATAGAAAATAAAAAAATAGAAATTCTTGAACCATCTGAAATAGAAAATTTGGAATCAAAAAGTGATATTGATTTTGCTGACATAAAAGGACAAGACAGCGCAAAAAGAGGTTTACTTATTTCTGCTTCTGGGGGACACAACGCACTTTTATATGGACCACCCGGAACAGGAAAAACAATGCTCGCCAAATCTTTGGCGTCCATCTTGCCACCCCTTAAAAAAGATGAAATAGTGGAACTCACAGGGATTCATTCTGTTGCTGGGACAAATCATGGAATAGTAAAAAATAGACCGTTTAGATCTCCGCATCACACGTCTTCTTATGTAAGTATCGTAGGTGGCGGCACAACACCAAAGCCCGGAGAAATAACTTTATCTCATCGTGGTGTTTTATTTTTAGATGAGTTTCCTGAATTCGACAGGCGCGTCATTGAATCTCTTCGTGAGCCACTAGAAGAAGGACACATCCGAGTCGCCCGATCAAAAGGTACATCAATTTTTCCAGCAAAATTTATTTTAATATCTTCAATGAATCCGTGTCCTTGTGGTTATTTTGGTTCAAAGAAAAAAAGATGTGTTTGTAATCCAAATGACTTAATTCGTTATACTAAAAAAATATCTGGACCTATTTTAGATAGAATAGATTTAAAAATGGAAGTTGCTGATATTACATATGACACATTAACAGACAAAACACGAGATGAAAAAAATTCTACAAAATCTTTAAAAGAAAAAGTTATTCAGGCTCGCAAAATCCAAGAAGAAAGATTTAAAAAATTTGGACTCCATTACAAAACAAATAGTGAGGTAGGGGCGAAAGATATAGACAAGTTAAATATAGAGGATTCCGCCATGACTATTTTGAAAGCGAGCGCCGAAAGGCTGGGCCTTTCAGCGCGAAGTTTTCATCGACTTATAAAAGTAGCTAGAACAATCGCTGACCTTGAAGAATCAGAAAATATAAAAGATAAACATATTTTAGAAGCGATACAGTACCGATTAAAAGAATAGAACGTTATAAAGTAAATATCCACGCCAAAGCGTGGATATTTTTTACTAATATAATAATTACTAATCTACTAAAATACTAGAACGGATTTTTTGCTCCTCGAACTTCAAAGTGCAAGTGAGGACCAGTTGATTTTCCAGTATTTCCCATTTTACCGATCAAGTCTCCTTGTTCAACGAGTGATCCAACAGTTGCTACAACTTCATTCATATGAGCATAAAGAGTTTGTGTACCGTTATTGTGTGAAATAACAACATATTTTCCAAATCCTCCGTTATAACCCTGACTATCGGCAACAATTACTCGTCCACCAGCTGATGCATTGATAGAAGTTCCAATAGAGTTTGCGATGTCTACTCCTTTGTGCCCCGGTTTCACACCTCGAGTTCTTATTCCTTTTGCCGGCAACATGTAATACCCAGAATAAATTGGTATTTTACTTGTAGAGATAACAGGTGTTTTTACTGTAACTTTAGATGGGGCACTAGCTGTTATTTCACCGTTTGGAATGATAATTTTATCCCCGATGGCAATTTTCCCAGTTGAAAGGTCGTTAAATTCAGTTATTTCATCAACATCTCCATTATATTTTTTAGCTATGCTTGAAATTGTATCTCCCTTTTGAACAGTGTGCGTTACACCAGATACGGGCAAGATTGTAAGTCTTGTGCCGACCTTTAGACTGTTACCCTTAAGATCGTTTGACCATTTAATAGTATTGGTAGAAACGCCAAACATCTTTGCGACAGTTGCGAGGGTGTCTCCTTCACGTACAACATACACAGAAATCTCCCCAGTAGAAGATTCTTCATAAACATTCGCGATAGATCCGCTTGGGCCAATTTCTCCAATCAGAGAGTCTTCGTATATAAAAACATTATCTCCTATAACAGAATCCTTTGGGTCTCTCATGAGTGGGGCTTCTAGGATTTGCATTGTCTGCAAAGACTCCTTGTTAACAAAATCTTCCTCCTGAGCCTTTGTAATTCTTCCAAAAAAATCCAAAAAACTAGCTTCTGCTATTTTTGGATTTAGAATAGAAAAAGCCCCAATGAAGACCGTTGGGCCAAACACAAG
>DAORIO010000023.1:0-8283 GCA_035438585.1 Minisyncoccota bacterium
AGATTCCACTCTCCACCTTTTGTAAATTCTGGAACATTGTTTGTATAATCTTCAGCGTCAATAATTTCCACCTCTGGATATTGAGCGTAAATTTGAGATTGAATAACGATTTTAAATTTTTCTTGTGTTCGAATAAAAAATCTTACTTCTCCTCCAAGAGAAACCATTTCAAGAGAAAACCATATTGGTAAATTTCCTTGCCAATATTTTTGCATCCAGTTTCCGACTCCTCCTGTTTGATAAAAGGCAGTACTCAAAACAAGCTCCATCGCAAGAGGAGATTTATAAATTTCACGAGGAAGTCTAACTTCAAGAAGTGTCCATTTTAAAGAACTTAAATATTCTTTTCGAACATAAGTAAGCCATAATTCCCAGGCCAATATCAAAAGACCGATTGGGCCCCAAACCCAAGCACTATCTAATACTATTTTCATAATGCTAACGAAAGCATTTATAAAAGAATCAAAATACATTTATTTTATTTGACCACCTATAATAAAAAAGGCTAAAACCAATCCAGCTAAAAATAATAAGATGATAATAAATTTTCCAAAAAAACTATCGCCACTTTTTGCCATATTATAATTATACAGAAAAATAAATAAAAACCCCAAGATATAATCTGGGGGTTTTTATTTACCTTTACGCAACTGTATATAAACCTTGTTTATTTTTCTTGAAATATTTATTATTTTGAAGATTTACAACAATAGTATTTTTCTTAAGATATCTTTCTTTTAGAACTTTATCGATTATATCGTCTTTTGAAAGAGGTCCTTCTTTTTTTATAATTCTTGAAATCACATCCCTAACAACACCGGTTTCGTATCCCCATTCTTTTAAAGCGTACATTCCTCGTCCTACCAAAACAAAACGATTGTCTTTTATTAATTCATTGTGGCAAGTTGCAACATGAGTTTTCTTTCCAAAGTGTTCATTTATTGCTTTTGCTACTTCTTTAAAATGAAGAGGCGAACCGTGTTTTCTCATAACTAAATAAGCATAATCTTTTACTCCTCGACAGTTAACCGCTGGAGATTCTGACTTTCCATATTCACCTAGTGGATTCTTTCCAATATTCTTAGAAACATTTAACCATCTCTTTATAACTTCTTGATCCCTATATTCTTCATTTACGTCTTTTACATAAGAAAGAAATCGGCTAATCATTTCAGATTCAGGAATAAGTTCATTGTCTCCAATTTTTTTGTATATTTCTTCAAGTGCTCCATGAACAGTGTCTGAAGTCTCCTTATCAACACTCCATCTTGGTACAAAATTTTCATCCTCTTTATGTTTTTCAAATTGATCTCCAAGTACTAAGAAAAAGTAAATGTGGTTTTTTGTTACAGGATCCTTAGACAACATATCTAATATTTCTTCTTCATTTACAACACCACCGGCATTTTTGATTATTTCTTTAAGTTCTTCAAAAGCAACCAATTCTTCTTGATACGAATCAGACTTTCTAATAGAAGCAAGCGCTGCTGCTTCTATTTGTCTTACACGCTCTCGTGTAATTCCATACTGCTGACCAATAGCCTCAAGAGTCATTGGCTCACCCTCAACCAAGCCAAATCTTCCAACAACAACGTCATAAGACCGGTCCTTAAGACCTGAAAGAAGCTTTTTTGTTAATTGTTTTGGTTTAAATGATAATTTAATAACTGTCATAATCTTTTGAAAAACTTAAAATTTATAATATTTATTTAATTAAAATAACAAATTAATGATAATTTGTCAAATCCTTGTCGAAGTGAATAACTTGTCTTATAAAACTAAGTGCCTTATATCCTTAAAAGTCACTATAATCATAAGCAATATTAAAGCAAAAAATCCTACAGTATTAGCAATTTGAGCTGTTTTAACTCTTATGTTTTTACCTCTTATAGCCTCGATTGCCAAAAAAAGAAGTCGTCCGCCGTCTAGTGCTGGGATGGGTAAAAGGTTTATTATTACCAAGTTTATAGATATCAAAGCTGTAAAACTAAGCAAGTACGAAAGACCAAACCCGGATGCATCCCCTACTGCTTTTACAATCCCAACAGGACCCGTTATCTGAGAAAAATCAGCTGTTCCAATAATGGCTCCGTATATTAAATTTCCAAAAGCAACAACTGTGGCCACAGTAATAGAGCTAGCTGTTTTAAGGCCTTGCCACAAAGAAGCAAAAATATTTATTTTTTTAACCCCAATTCTTTCAATCGAAACACCTATCCTACTTTTATTTTGTTCTTTATCATATTCCGGACTTAAAACTATATTTTGCTCATCTCCAGATCTTTTTATTTTCAAATCTAACTGCTTTCCTTCTGAAAAAGAGACCATGCTTTGAAAGTCTGCTGGCATTTTTGGACTAAAAGACTGACCACCCAAAACAACCTCCAATATTTCATCTCCAACTTTTAATCCTGCATTATCAGCTGGTGATTCTGAATTAATAGAAGTAATAACTAATTTTTGTTCTTTTATCGATGTATCATTTACGTCAGCGGCTACAGGTGCGCCTAAAAAATAAGAGCTACTTATCAAAAGCCAAGCCAATAGAAAATTAGCAACAACTCCTGCAACCATTACGATTGCTTGTTTTCCTTTTGGTTTCAAATAAAAAGCATCCTTGTCTGCATCTGTATCATTATCTGAATCTCTTTGCTCACCTGAAATTTTTACAAAACCCCCAAAAGGAATCCAGTTCAAAGAAAACAATGTTCCTTTTATTTTTCCAAGCTTTAAAGCTCTTGGCGGATAACCAATTCCAAATTCCTCAACCTTTGCTCCGATCCATTTTGCAGTAACAAAATGCCCATACTCATGGACCAAAATCAAAACCACCAATATAAGTAAAAATAAAAGTACATTCATAATTTAATTTCCTAAAACTTCTTTTTCTTTTAATGTGAATAATGCCTCTAGTGCTTCGTTTGCGGTATCAACTTTTTTTTGCACTTTATCTTTCAACGATTTTTTTTGATCTTCCGAAATTTTTTTATCTTTTTCAGCTTGTTCTACTTCCTTTACTGCGCGCTCTCTTATTTGCCTTACCGAGATTCTGGCATCTTCTAATTTTTGTTTCAAAAGTTTAACTAACTTTTCTCTGTTTTCCCCAGTAAGCTGTGGAACAATAACTCGAATACCCGCCTCATCAGATGAAACAGAAAGTCCTAAATTTGAAACCAGAATTGCCTTTTCAATTTCTTTTATTTGACTCTTATCCCACGGCGCAACACGAAGAGTCTTAACATCTTCTATATTAATAGAAGCCACATTTTTTATCGGCTGATTTTGTCCATAAGAAGAAACGTATACATTGTCTATAAGAGCAGGTGTTGCTCTACCTGTGTGAATAGAAGAAAATTCTTTCTTTAGTCTTTCTTCATTATCTTTAAAATCTGCGTCGAATTGATTAATTATTGAATCCATAGTTATTTATTATACAAGACTATTAAAATTTAGGCAGTGTTAGTGCGATATATTCTAAAATTTGTTTTTTAGAAGTTCCCGGTATCTGCAAAGCTTTTTTGGCTTTATAGATATCAAGGATTGACTCTCTCCACTCTTTATCTCTCGTTAATTCTTTTTGATCGACAACCAGTTCAATCTGATCTAAAAAGTAAATTACATTTTCATTTTCATCTTTTAAAATATCTTCTACAGCTTTTAATCGAGTCACGCTATCTTTTTTTAAAAAATCCACAACTTCACCATCAACTTCTCTAAAACTATTTTTTAATTTTACAACACGCGAGAGAATTGTTGGGCTGATAGATTTTGGATTTGGTGTAACGATTATTATTTTTGTTTCTTTTGGAGGTTCCTCCAAAATTTTTAGCAGAGATTCACTTGCTTCTCTGCCTAATTTATTTGCACTAACAACAATAAATCTAAAATCTCCATAAGAAGGTTTTAAATTTGCATTTTCTTTTATAGACCTCGCGTCTTCAATATTAATCTCATCTTTTTCAATAAAAAAAACGTCGTTTTCTTCTTTAAAAAAATCATGAACTTTAAAAGCCAGAGTTTTATCTCCTTCAAGAAGTATTGCGTGGTGATTTTGTATAGTGTTGTTAATTTCCTCCCCCATAAATATCTAAGTTTAGTTTTTTAACTACTAATATACTTCGCGTTTATCTCTTGCTCACAATAACTCTCTTGTATGTGTCTAAGTGATCAAGGGCAATACCAGTTCCTTTTACTACAGCAAAAAGTGGATCGTCTGCTAGTCGTGCACTTACTCCTGTTTTTTGATAGACAAGCTCTGGAAGACCTCGAAGCATTGAGCTTCCGCCTGTAAGAATTATACCGTAGTCAATTATATCAGACGCAAGCTCTGGTGGAGTTTCTTTTAGTACAGTTTTTATTGCTCCAACAATTTGAATTAATTCTTTTTCAATCGCGCGAACAATTTCATTTGTTCCAACTTGAACAGAGCGCGGAAGCCCTTGCACAAGATCTCTTCCTTTTATTGTTACAAAAATTTCTTCGTCGAGCGGAACAGCAGAACCAATTTTTATTTTTATTATTTCAGCAGTTTTATCTCCAATACTTAGATTGAATGTTTTCTTTATGTAGTCAGCAATTGCAGCGTCAACTTTATCTCCTGCACATTTCACTGAAGTTGAAGCAACGATTCCCCCAAGTGAGATAACGGCTGCGTCTGTTGTTCCTCCGCCAATGTCCACCACCATGTGACCGTGTGATTCATAAATTGGAATTCCTGCGCCAATTGCCGCCAAGATTGGTTCTTTGACCACGTAAGCATTTTTGGCACCAGCGCGAACTGTTGCTTCTATTACCGCACGACGTTCTGTTGACGTAATACCCGCGGGTACTGAAACCAAAACATCCGGTCGAAATAGATTAAATTTTCCCAAAGCCTTGCCAATAAAATACCTAAGCATTGATTCGGTAACCTTGTAGTCAGCAATAACGCCGTCTTTCATTGGTCGATAAACAATAATTTGCTCTGGAGTTTTACCAACCATATTTTTTGCTTCGATACCGATTGCGAGTATTTTGTTACCTTCCTCAGAAATCGCGACAACCGATGGTTCATTTAGGACAATTCCTTGACCAGGCACATAAACAAGCGTGTTAGCAGTCCCGAGGTCTATACCGATTTTGTTCGTGAAAATACTCATATTGTGGCGGAAGTATAACATAATAAAAACATAGCCCAAAACATAAAATTCATCTTTGTGATATTCTAAAAATTATGAACATCGTCTCTGTTTTACCAATAACCAAACACTCGCCAGAGAACGAGCTTACTTATTATTCAAGTCTCACACTTGCGCCGGGAGATGTTGTAAAAATTCCACTCGGACGAAGAGTTATTACTGGAATTGTTAGAAAAATAACGACGGCAAAAGATGCAAAATACTCTGTTAGAAATGCAAATTTTGAACTAAAAAAAATTATTTCAAAAGTTGGCCAATCTATTTTTGATAAAAAAGTTTTTGATAGCATTGAAACAATATCTGAATACTCTTTTGTAAAATCCGGGGATATCGCAGAAATCGTAATGCCAAGACCAATACGTGAAGAAATAATAGCGGGTGAAATAAAAAAAAGCACACCGAGACTTTTGGAAAATGGCGCAATCTTTGGACCACTTGAAAGTCGTATAAAATTTTTCAAACCACTGGTCCGAGAATATTTAGGAAACGGAAAATCTATTTTTGTTGTTGTACCAAGCATCTTTGATCTAGAACTATTTGCAGAAAAATTTGGAAGAGGAATCGAGCAATTAGTCATAAAACTTTCTCATTCTGAATCTTCAAAAAAAATACTAAAGAACATAAATGAAATAAAAAACTCCAAAAAGGGCTACTTGATCGTCGGAACTGCCTCTTATTTGGCTTCTGTTATAGATAGTATTTCGGTTGTTGTTATTGAAAACGAAAACTCTGGATACTACAGCAACAGTCTTTTTGGTTTTGATATAAAAAAATTTATAGAAGTTCTAACTTTCAAATTCAACTTGCCTCTTATTTATTCTGACAGATATCTAAGCTCTGAAATCTGGAAAGAAATAAAAGAAAATAAACTTAAGCTAAAAATAAATAACTATCGTTTGAGTGAAGAATCCCCTATTATTCTGATTCAAAAACCAGACAAAAAAATGGAGAAAACTTTTATTAGCGAAAAAGCTGTAAATATTCTAAAAGAAAAAACATCTCAGAGGCTTAAGGGTTTTGTCATGTCTCAAAGAAATGGTTACGCCCCAGCAACAATTTGCAAAGACTGCGGACATTTTGTGACATGCCCAAATTGCGTGCGACCACTTGTTCTATATCACTTAGGAGAAGACAAATCTTTCTTCAAATGCAACACTTGCGAACTCGAACTAACCACAAATACTGTTTGTTCAAATTGTGGCGGATGGCAACTATATTCAATCGGCGCAGGTTCTGAAAAAATTTACAAAGAATTAATCGGTCACTTTAAAAAAAGTCATGTTTTTTTGCTTGATAGCACAAAAAAGCAATCGGAAAAAAAGAAAATAATAGAAAGTTTCAAAAGAGTAGACGGCTCTCTTTTGGTTTCGACTCTTCAGTATTTGATTATGAGTCAAAAAGATATAGATTTTTCATTTATACCGTCATTCAATTCTTTTGCGACAATTCCAACTTACAAAATAACCGAAAGAATTTTAGACACAATTTCGTATTTAAAAATTTTATCCAAAGAAATAATAATCGAAGACTATGAAGATTTGGCATTCATAATAAATGACATTGCCGAAGAAAACATAGAACAACTACAAATAAAAGAATTACAACTTAGACAAAAACTAAACCTGCCTCCATACAACACGCTGGTAAAAATTAAAATAAAAAATAAAGAAAGTGATTCTCTTATAGAAGAGACAAAAATGATCATGGATGTATTGGAGAATTACGAACCAGAAAAATATAGACTAGCCTACAAAGACAAAAAGACTCGAGAAATTATTCAAAATGTCCTTATTCGCGTACCAAAAGAATCGTGGCAAATTAGAGACGGAGAATTTTTAAACGACCCTGATTTATTCGAAATATTGCAAAGTTTGGGCAAATCTATAGAAATTGATAGTAGTTCGTTATTTTAGCCCTTGCTAATCTAATCTTTTCGTGATAAATTCATAGCCATGGCAAAAACAAGAATTGAAGTAAGCAAAACTGGATCTGAGAGCCCAACTGGGCTTTTGAGACGTTTTTCAAGACGTGTCCAAGACGCTGGTATAATAATGAAAGTAAAAGGCGGTAGATATTTTGAAAGAACACAATCAAAATACAAATCAAAAGTATCAGCTCTTCACAAACTAGAAAGTAGAGCAAAATATGAAAAGCTTAAAAAACTTGGAAAAATCTCCTAATCAAATAGAGATTCTAAATAAAACTAAATCAAAGGCACCAAAAGTGCCTTTTGATGTATTAAGAGATGAAATCTTGGGGAAAAAATATGTTTTGTCTGTCGCCTATGTTGGTCCAACTGAAATAAAAAAAATAAATAATGCTTATCGACAAAAAAATGAGTCAACAAATGTTTTGTCGATTACTCTCGACAAAGTAACTGGAGAAATTCTTTTGTGTCCGCAAATTATTGAAAAACAAAAAAAAGATTTTGGACTAAATTATCAAAAACTGACTATTTTATTAGTTATCCACGCTATGCTCCATTTGAAAGGTTACGTCCACGGTAGTAATATGGATAAGATAGAACTGCGACTTAGAAAAAAGTTTCTAGTTTCAAACTAGTATCATTTTTGGTCGCAAGAATTTTTATGTCTTACGACCATACTATATCAATTTATTTAAACTCGAATAATTCCAAGGTAACTGGATTTTTGAACGATTCAAAAAATGGCTTACCTGCAATATTTCACAGCACAATAAGTGTTGATGGAATGTGGCGAGGTCAAATTAAAAATGTTGAACTAGTTCAAAAATCTCTAAACAAAAACATTGAGGATATAAAAAAGAATCTTGGTGTAAAAAAATTATCTGCTCATATTTCTTTTTGTCCTTCTACCTTAAAATCAACAATCGCGAATGCTTCAGTTGTTCTAACCAAAGCCGACGGCGATGTCACCCAAAGAGACATAGAAAGAATTCTTGGTGAAATAGAAAGAAAAAATACAAAAGTAAATCAGAAAATTCTTTTTATCGAACCGATTAGATTTTATTTGGATGACGCTCTTATAGACGGAAGACCAGAAGGACTAAAAGGTGGAAGACTCGGTGCAGATGCCCTTGTTGTAACAACATCTTCTCAGTATATAAAAGATATAGAAACAATAAT
>DAORIO010000024.1:0-8026 GCA_035438585.1 Minisyncoccota bacterium
ATTTTTTAATTTAAAACTACTTACTAATAATTCCAATTGCTTTTGTAAGCATTGGTATAAGATCGTCATATATTGTAAGGCCTGCAAGCTCAGGTAGAGTAAACCACCGAACATCATCAAGACCACCCGTTTCCTTTAGCTTAAGCTCTTCTACTTTTGCTTTAGCCAAGAAATACGTAACGACTTTTCGAATTCTACCTTTCTCTGGATGAGATGCAATATATTCAAGTTCTCCCAACACAACTTCTGGAGTTATGTCAATTCCAATCTCTTCTGTGATTTTTCTTTTTAGACCTTCGTGCTGATCTTCACCATCTTTTAGTCCACCTTTTGAAAAAGTCCAATAACCAAACACGTCGTGCACAAGAGCAACCTTTGGCTCATCGCCATCAAATCCATATACAAGCGCGCCAACTTTTTGCTCTATTGGATATTTGGATGGATCATCTTCAACTTTTCCTTTTGCGTGATCATCTTTTCCAGGTTCTCCCATCTCACGATAAACAGCACCCAAAACTCCATTTATAAATCTACCAGAACTTTCACCCCCAAATCTTTTAGCAAGCTCGATGGATTCATTTATAGCAACCTTTGGTGGAACATTTTCTTTATCAGAAAATAAAAGCTCAACAAGACCAATCCTTAGAACATTTTTATCTACTGATGCAATTTTTTCAATCGGCCACTGAGGAGCAGCCTTCATAATTATTTCATCAAGAAGAGTTTTTTTATTTACAACGTTATTTGTTAGATCTTTTATAAATTCTGCGTCTTCGTGCCCAGGTGCAAATTCTTCCATATTTCGAGACAAGATATCTGGCACGTCCTTGTCATCTAATGCGCGGAAATCCCACTCAAAGAGTGTTTGGAGAACTATTGATCTGGAAAGGTGCCTGTTTGCCATTAGTGAAAAATAATTTTTATTTTTTCTTAGCTTTTGTAGCTTTAGCTTGTTTCTTTTCTACTTTTTTTAATGTGTTTAATACTTGTTTTCCCTTATACATTCCAGTTTTTAGGTCAACTCTGTGTCGCATGTGTTTTGATCCTGTTTTTGGATCAACAGCAAAATTACCTGCCTTAAGCGCGTGGTGGCTTCGGCGGTTTTTTGTATGCGAGCTTGTGTGTCTCATTCGTACTACCATAATGAAACGATTATAGAATAAGATTATAAAATAAGCAACTTTTAATACTTTACTGAGCCGATGGCACGTCTTGGTCACGAGTTACTAAGTCTGCTCGTATTGCTTCGCAATACTGCGCGGACTAAGTACTCTCGACCCCGCCTCCGCCGTCTTTCGACAGGCTCAAGACATGCGTCCGGCTTGCAAGTCTGGACGAACACAAAGCAGTTTGTGTTCTCCATGGCCACTTCGTGAGCCGATGGCCAGACTTGCACTGGCGACCTACTCCTTACCATGGAGTTGCTCTACTTCCTGAGCTACATCGGCTTATTTAATACGTTTATAAAATATACAGTATTTTGCCTTGTTTAAAAAGCTTATTTGACAAACTATATTTTATATAGTACAATAAACAAAACTTGAAATTATGAACTCTACAAATATAAAACCGACTTACTGGGTTGGCGGAATTCTGTTCGACAAAGACGAAAAACTTATCTTGGTTAAAAACAAACAAGGAATCTGGAGCTTACCAGGCGGAACGCCCACAGAAGGTGAAATTCTGATCAACACATTTCTTAGAGAATTCATTGAAGAAACTCGAACTCGAATATTTGCTTGGCAAATAAAAAAACAAGCACTATGGGTAGGAACAGCCAAAGATCTTGGATTCCCCATAAAAGAAGGTAACCGACCTAAAATCTACACCATCTTCTTCAGTAAAAACACGATCAATAATTTTTCATCCAGAGAAATCAACACTGATGAAGATATAATTGAAACATGTTCGTTTGATCTCAACTACGTCCTCAGATATATGTTGGAGTCAAAACATCCTGGAGGACATACTCGTTTTCACAACGCTCACGCCTTGATTCTAAAAAAGCTGAAGCCGGAATTGCAGCACATTAAAAAAGTTGCTGCTTAAAAAAATCAAGCCACGAAATTTTTCGTGGCTTTTTTATTTAAGACATAACAAAAATATTTTAGTATTATATAAATATGAAACTCAAATATCCTCGACTAACCTTTGGGCTTTTTTTGTTCATTGTTTTAAATTTTATTTTTTTGTTTAGTGACCATACAGCAATAACAGCTGAAATAAATAAATTTGGATATTGGTCTTTTTTGGTTCTTGGATCTTTATATACATTTAGCTTTACAACAGGTATAGCAACAGGTGCATTTCTTTCGTATATTCCAAACGGAAACATACTTTTGTATTCTCTTATTGGTGGTGCTGGTGCCGTCATTAGTGATTTAATCATTTATAAAATAATTAAAAGTGAATTAGACGGCGAAATAAAAAAACTTGAGAAATCTCGTCTCGTAAAATATCTTTCTCTAATCCCTGGGATTACAAATAGATATGTTTTAGCTTTTATAGGAATAGTAACTATAGCAACTCCCCTTCCGGATGAATTGAGCGTTGCCCTACTTGCAGAAAATAAACTAATGAAAAAAAGATATTTTATACCAATAGCTCTCTTAATGAACACGATTGGAATTTATGTTTTGCTTTCGGTTATACCGGAGGTGACGCCGTAAGACTTGGCTAGGAATAAATTTCCTGACGGAAATTTTTCACAGCCCTGCCTCGCGCTACTCGCCTTTCGCTTCTCTCAAACTCGTAGAACGCTCCGGCTTTCAAGTCCCGTACTCAGGCAAGCAATTGAAGGGACTTGGTCACAAGTATTTTTTCTGACGAAAATTGCAGTCGACGGGACTTTCGGCTTACAGCCGCAGTACACCTTTTCGGTGTATTCGAAACAAGTTTCTCATACACATCGAAAAGCTTTTCAAGTCCCGTACGCAGGCAAGCAGTTGCCTGCTCGACTGCGCATAAACAAAAAATCCCCACAGGGGGATTTTTTGTTTATGCGCAGTCGACGGGACTTGAACCCGCAACCTCTCGCGTGACAGGCGAGTGCTCTAACCAGTTGAGCTACGACTGCAACTTATCCAATCTACCAGAAATTAAAATATTTCTCAATTGAATGTGTCGGCGGGTGGAATCGAACCACCGGCCTTGGGCTTATGAGTCCCACGCTCTAACCGACTGAGCTACGCCGACATATCGGAAAACATGGAATGTGTTTAGGCATGCCACGTGCCGACTTGTTGCGGGGGCCCGACTCGAACGGACAACCTCAAGGTTATGAGCCTTGCGAGCTACCATTGCTCCACCCCGCGATAGAAAACCATTCTAACACAAAAGCTTCAACTTGCAATAAAAAAGAACCGCTAAATATGCGGTTCTTTTTGGCTTAAATTAAAAAAAATTTATTAAACTGCTCTCTTAATTCATCCAAAGAATCTTTTATTTTTATATACCTTTTAGCCCATTTAGGATTTTCATTCGACTCCAAAATTAAGGTATGATAAATTAAGACTCTTAAATTAAGCGGCAGAAAAATTTGATCTTTTTTTGCCAAAATGTCTATTAAATTTTTCTTTTCACCCTGTGACGTAGAGCTTTTAATTTTGCCTACCAATAAATTAATTCTATCCTGCTCTCGGTGACTATCGGCTACTGCTAAAAACTCCCTCAACACATTCATAATTATTTTTAATTCAATCATATTTAATTTTTTATAAGGTTCTATAAAACCATACCATATTTAACGGCTTTTTCAATTTTTATTACTTTTTGAATAAATTAAGCTGTGCTAGTATAAGTCATTATGGAACAAGAAAATTTATCACAAAAACGACACTCTTTGGCTCACCTTTTGGGGGCTGCTGTACTAGAGCTATACCCAAAATCAAACCTAACGCTCGGACCTGCAATAGATGATGGTTTCTATTATGACATCGATGTTGCTGGAAAAATCACCGAGGAAGATCTGCCAAAAATTGAGTCGAAAATGAAAGAACTTCTTTCTGGTTGGCAAAATTTCACAGGAAAAGAAATTTCTTATGAAGAAGCTAGAGAAATATACAAAGAAAATCCCTACAAACTAGAACTCATCGAAGAACACAAAGACAAAGGTCTAACTATGTATTCATCAGGAAGTTTTTCTGATCTTTGTCGCGGTGGCCACATCGAAAATCCAAGTGCTGAAATAAAAGATGGTTCTTGGAAACTTGATCGAGTCGCTGGAGCTTACTGGAGAGGAGATGAAAAAAATAAAATGCTTACTCGTATTTATGGATTGGCATTTGAAACAAAAGAAGATCTTGATATCTACACAAAAAGAATGGAAGAAGCAGAAAAGAGAGACCACCGAAAACTTGGAGCTCAGCTAAAAATATTTACAGTATCCCCTTTGGTTGGCTCTGGTCTTCCACTTCTTCAGCCAAATGGAATGATAATTCGAAAAGAAATCGAAGATTATCTTTGGTCACTCCACAGAGATAAGGGTTATGATCGAGTTTGGACTCCTCACATTGCAAAAATTGCCCTTTATGAAACTTCAGGTCATGCTGAAAAATTTGGTGATGAACTTTTTAGAGTGGAAGGTAAAGAAGAATCTTTCATAATGAAGCCAATGAACTGCCCTCACCATATGCAAATTTTCTCTGACAATCATTGGAGCTATCGAGATATGCCTGTTCGATACTTTGAACCAGCCACAGTTTATCGAGATGAAAAAACTGGACAACTTGGCGGACTCACTCGAGTGCGCGCAATAACCCAAGACGACGGACACTTGTTTTGTCGTTCAATTCAAATTGGGCAAGAAATAAAAACTATCGTTTCTATAATAAAAGATTTCTATACAACAATGGGAATGATGGATGGCTACTGGGTTAGACTTTCACTTCGCGGTGATGACAAGAGTAAATACTTAGGATCTGATGAAGTTTGGGAAACTGCAGAAAAAGCTCTAACTGACGTTTGTATTGAAGAAAATCTTCCTTACAAACCAGCAAAAGACGAGGCTGCTTTTTATGGACCAAAGCTCGATTTTATGTTCAAAGACGCAATTGGACGAGAGTGGCAATTGGCAACAATCCAATGTGATTTCAACTTACCAGAAAGATTCAATCTCTCATTCATAAATGAAAAAGGTGAAAAAGAAAGACCGGTGGTTATTCATCGCGCAATTTCAGGATCGCTCGAGAGATTTATGGGAGTTATGATTGAACATTTTGCCGGAATATTCCCTACATGGCTCTCCCCTGTCCAAGCCGCGATTATTCCAGTAAAAGAAGATCACTTGGGGTTTGCAAAAGAAATAGAAAATAAAATGAATGGAAAAATTATTCGCACAAAAACTATTTTTTCAAAAGACAATCTTGGCACTCGAATTCATGAAGCTAAAAAAATAAACACTCCTTATATAATAGTATTAGGCGACAAAGAAAAAGAATCTGGAAAATTAACTATTGAAAAAAGAGATGGTGAAAAAATAAATATATCGGTCGAAGAATTTATAAGTCTAATTTCAAAAGAAATTCATGAACGAAAATAACCTATACAATCTTATGCTTCAATATACAGTCGAAGCAAGATCCCTTTGGAGAATAAAAGATGATTATATGAAGGATGCAGATAACTCTCCTGAATCAAAAAAACTATGGGAGAAATTAATCAAAGACAAAACTGAACATCTTTCTGAAATCAGAGAATTAATCAAAAAAGAAATATAAGAAAAAGCCCCTTTCTATAAGGGGCTTTTTTATAAAAAATTACTCATCAATACCTCTAAAAGTAACACCAATAAAAGAACACTGTCTAACCTAACCGCTGGGTGATTTTCAGGCCACTCGCGAATTTTTTTAAGTAAATCACTTTCTAAGTCTGCCATGATTTTTCGTTTTTTAAATTTTACAAAAACAAAAACTAAATATCAAGGTCAGCAGTTTTTGCGTAACTTTGTATAAAACTCTTTCGTGGCAAAACATCTGTTCCCATCAAGGTATCAAAAACCTTGTCTGCTTCTTGAGCGTCAGCAATAGTTACTTGCTTCAAAGTTCTATTTTCTGGATTCATGGTGGTTTCCCAAAGTTCGTCCGGATTCATTTCTCCCAAACCTTTATATCGCTGAATTGAAATCTTTGCTGCCTTCTTTTTTGATACTTCTTCTGTTTCTTCAACATCCTCTTCAAGCATTGCTTCTTCGGCAGCTAATTCTTCCTCTAATTCAATAACTTGATCCGCATCAGAACCAACAAGCTTTACCTTTTCTTCATCTGAATACGCGTATTCAACAACTTTTCCTTTTTTAACTTTATACAAAGGAGGCTTTGCAACATAAATATGTCCAGCTTCAACAAGATTTCTAAAATATCTATAAAATAAAGTTAGAAGAAGTGTTCGAATGTGTGCACCGTCGACATCAGCATCAGTTGCAATAATTATTTTTCCGTAACGAATCTTTGATATATCAAAAGTGTCCCCAATAGAAGTTCCGAGAGCAATAACTAGTGATTTAACTTCCTTTGAAGCAAGCATTTTATCGAGTCTTGCTCGCTCAACGTTTAAAATTTTTCCTCGAAGTGGCAAGATTGCCTGAGTGCGTCTATCACGCCCTTGTTTAGCAGAACCACCCGCTGAATCTCCCTCCACAATAAATAGTTCTGATTCAGAAGAATCTTTCGTCATACAGTCAGCCAATTTTCCAGGCAAAGCAAATCCTTCAAGTGCCCCCTTTCTTAAAATAGAATCTTTCGCTGCTTTTGCAGCCTTTCGAGCCCGAAGAGCTAAAATAGATTTTGTAATTACAGCTTTTGCGTCTTCTGGATGTTCTTCCAAGAAAGCCTCAAATGCTTCTCCAAAAACAGTTGCAACCGCTCCTTGAGCTTCAGTTGAACCAAGTTTTGCTTTTGTCTGTCCTTCAAATTGAATTTCTCGAAGCTTTACAGAAACAACAGCAACCAATCCTTCCAACACATCTTCTCCAGTAAAAGCTCCGTCAGCTTCTTTTAGAATATTATTTTTCTTTGAATAACTATTCAAAAGACGAGTTAACGCCATCTTGAAACCTGTCACATGTGTTCCACCTTCGGGATTGTAAATATTGTTCGCAAAAGGAGTGATTTTATCGATAACGTCATCAACATAAGTAAGAGCTACTTCAACACCCACACCGTCGATTTCTTTTTCAACATAAAAAATATTTTCCTGAACTCTTTTTTGATGAAGTGTATTGTGTTTGATCAAAGAAACTAGACCTCCTTCAAAATAAAAAGAATAACTTGGAACTTCAAGCTCAAGTTCTTTGAAATAGAAAATTGTATCGTCTTCTTTTATTTTTCCTTCATATCCTCGAGCATCAATAACTCTAATTCGTAAACCTTTTACAAGGTATGCTTGCTGCCTGAGATGATTGACTATCGTGTCTAGTGTAAATTTAATATCCTTAAAAATTTCAACGTCTGGTTCAAACGTAACGATTGTTCCATTTAGTTTTGAACTTCCAATCTTTTTTACATTCGCTTTTTTCTTTCCTTGCGAATATTCTTGCATATGAATTCCTCCATCTCGGTGAACAACTGCTTTACAAAAAATTGAAAGAGCGTTTACAACCGAAGCTCCAACACCGTGAAGACCTCCTGAGACTTTATAACCCTCACCACCAAATTTTCCTCCGGCATGAAGCGTTGTCATAACTGTTTCAAGTGCAGAAACTTTTGTCTTTGAGTGAATGTCTACTGGAATACCTCGTCCATTGTCGGCTACACGAATTCTATTTTGCGGAAGAAGAACAACTTCGATTTCATCTGCAAAACCACCCATCGCTTCGTCGCGAGAGTTATCAAAAATTTCCCAAACTAAATGATGAAGTCCGTCAGGACCTGTTGTACCAATGTACATTCCAGGTCTACGTCGAACTGGCTCTAGCCCTTCAAGAACTGAGATTTCATCCGCTCCATATTTTCTTTTTTTATCGTCTGCCATTCGGTAATTTTTAAAAATAAAAGAGGTAATAAATTACCTATATTTATGTTTTTATTAT
>DAORIO010000025.1:0-7829 GCA_035438585.1 Minisyncoccota bacterium
CTTTCAATAAATAAAAATAGAGCGCATTGTGCGCTCTATATGTTTTGCTATTATACCCAAAGAGGTACTTCGGTAACTATTTCGTGGACAATTCCGTAGTCCTTTGCTTTTGAAGCCGAAATCATTAATTTTGCTTCTTCTCCATCTTTGCATAGTCTCCAGAAAGTTTCTGTGGACATGTTGAATTCTTTTTCGTGAATTTCGCGGAAATCTTTAAGAATTTCTTTTGTCATTTCTCTGTTTACTTCAATCACATGTTCTTCATCGGATGTCGATTTGATTGTGAAGCTATTTGACATCGCATGCATTATAAATCGACTGTTAGGAAGAGCTTGTCGTATTTTGCAACCAGCGTATATGGCTATTGCAGCCGAATCACATCTCCCCATATTTATTCCAATAGTTTGGTTTGGTAGGGTTTTCAAAATATCGTACAGGGTAAGAGCATCTTTGACGGCACCGCCACCGCTCATGAATAGAATGTAAATTTTCTCAGAGGGTTTTTTGATTGAGAATTCGAGAATCTTTCCGATGAGCTCGTCGACTAAATAATCGCTAATACTTTTATGGATAACAAAAACTCCTTTTTCTTGAAGTTTTTTGTCGATAGGGAATTCTTTTAGAGACATATATTTGTGTTTTTAAATTTTTCTCAATTATATAATATATTTAAAAATTTGTCAAATATATAATTTCTAAATTTATGCTATATTCTAAGAACTTATGGCATTATCAATTGGAATTGTAGGGCTACCAAACGTCGGGAAATCGACGCTTTTTAACGCGCTAACAAAAAAGAGCGTGCCGGCTATGAACTATCCGTTTTGTACAATTGATCCGTCTGTAGGCGTTGTTGGTGTGCCTGATGCACGGTTATATAAAATAGCCGAGTTTACCGGCTCTAAAAAAGTTCTTCCAGCGGCGATTGAATTCGTAGATATTGCAGGACTTGTCGAAGGTGCCTCAAAAGGAGAAGGTTTGGGAAATAAATTTTTGGCGAATATTCGAGAAACTGACGCCGTACTTGAAATGGTGCGAATTTTCCCAGTTGAAGGTGGAGACAAAGACATTCAGCATGTTTATGGAAATATCGATCCACTTCGAGATATGAAAGTTATAAATATGGAGCTTGCACTGGCTGATCTTGAAACTCTAGAAAAAAGAGCGGGTGCAATAAGTCGCGAAGTAAAAAGAGGTGACAAAGAGTTTGTAGCTTTAAACGATGCAATTCAAAAAGTAAAAGCAGTCGTTGAAAATGGTGGAATGGCTTATGAAGTCACACTAAATGAAGAAGAAGAGAAAAAAATAAAAGAATTGAATTTGCTTACTCGAAAAAAGTTTTTGTACGGACTAAATAAAAAATCAGGTGTAAAAAATCTCGACGAAACTGATCCGGAGAAATTTAAAGAGCTAACAAAAAGTATTGAAGCAACTGGGGCTTCTTGGGTATTGCTCGACGCAAAGACAGAAGACGAATTGAAAGAATTGTCAGATGACGAAAAAACTGAACTCAGAGCTGATCTTGGAATAAATGAAAGTGGAGTGGATCATCTTATTGTTGAAGCATATAAACTTTTGGGACTTGAAACGTATTTCACTACAGGACCAGAAGAAACTCGAGCTTGGACAATAAAAGCTGGAAGCACTGCACCTGTTGCGGGAATGGCAATTCACACAGATTTTAAAGATAAATTTATTCGTGCAGAAGTTGTTTTTTGGCAGGATTTACTAGAGGCTGGAAGTATGGCCGAAGCTCGCGCAAAAGGAAAAGTTAGAACTGAAGGGAAGACATATATTGTGAAAGACGGGGACGTGATTGAATTTAAAATTTAGGAAAATATATGGAAAATAATCTTACTTTCAAAGAAGCCATAGACTTAGCAAAAGATAGAATATGTCGAATGCAAAAGTTAGAGGGTAAACCTTGGAATGCAGAAGGTTCTTTTATTGAACTTTCTAAACAAGTTGGTGATTTAGCTAAGGTAATAATGAGATATGAAAATTATTACTATCAAGAAACAAAATCGGATAAAGAAGTCCTTAAAGAAGAAATTTCTGATGAATTGGCTGATGTGTTGTATGTGATAATCAGGCTAGCTCATAACTACGATATTAATTTAGAAGATGCACATATTAGAGCCAGAGAGAAAGAAGATCTTTTTCTTAAATCAAAAGGTTTATAATGAGTGGTATGGAATTGAATTTAGAATCTAATAAAAGCCGGAAGTAAGTTCCGGCTTTTATTTTTGTTTATTTTTTAGTTCTTCGATTTCTCTTAGTAGTTGTGCAAGTGTCCCTTCTATTTTTTGAACCAAGTCTTGATCTCTTTTTATTTCAGCAGCTTCGTCTTCTTCGACATCTTCTTGAATTTCCTCCACGTCCTCTTGAATCTCATCAACGTCTTTTTGAATCTCATCAACATCTTTTTCGATACCTTCGACGTCCTCTTGAATTTCCTCCACGTCCTCTTGAATCTCATCCACGTCTTCTTGGATTTCTTCGATGTCGGCAGTGTTTTTGTTTACTGTCATTTGGATAAAGATTGCCAAGTAGATTGCTTCGAGAGAAACGATTGTCGTGAGAACCAAAAGTACTGTATCCCAAGCTATGCCAAAGAAAGGCAGGGAGAAAGTTGTGGCAAATATAATAGAGTGCACTAAAAGGGATTGATTTGAGCCGATCCAAGTTGTGGCCTTTTGAGAGACAGAATCGAATTCAAAGTATTTTGGTTTGGATTTATTTTTCTTTTTGGAGGCGATCATATGTATTGAATATAACTTAAAATAGGAATAAAATAAAGGTATTAACAGATTTTAGATAATTAGAATATAGATTTAGACAACTCTATTAAAAAATTTTATGGAACAAGAAATAAATAAACCAAAGTTATCGCCAAAGTTTTTCTTTTTGTCGCTTGGAGTTTTGGTGTCACTTATTACTAGCGTAACTTCATTTTTGAATTTAGCTTTTGAAACGCTCGATAAAAAATATCCAGATGTTTTGAATGCTGTTTATTCGTACGGATATAATACGTATGACTTTAATGCCATGAGAACGTCTTTGGCGACACTCATTATTTTCTTTCCAGTATTTATCATACTTTCGTATTTGTGGAATAAAATGATAAAAGGTGGAATCGGACATATAGATGAAATAATAAAAAAGTGGATGCTTTATTTGGTCGTATTCCTTTCTAGTATTGTTATAGTTGTCGACTTGGTTACGCTTGTTCAGTATTTTGTCTCAGGCGAAATCACGACTCGATTTATATTTAAAGTTGTTATAACACTCCTAATTGCTTTGTTTGTTGGATTTTATTATATTTTGGAACTTAGGGGGCGCGAGAAATTTATTGGACTTCCTGTTCATTTAACATCTTTTATAAAAGCTTCAGTTTTTGTTGCGCTAATAATTTGGTTTGCATTTTCTGTGATGGGTTCTCCAGTAAAACAAAGACTTCTTCGTCTTGATGACAAGAGAATGCAAGATCTTCAAAATATTCAATGGCAAATAATTTCTTTCTGGCAACAAAAAGAAAAATTGCCAGAAGATTTGAAAGAGCTTGCAAATCCAATTGCTGGATGGAGTGTGCCGGTTGATCCAGAATTTCAAAAAGGTCTAACTTATGAATATAAAAAACTTGGAGATTTGAAATTTGAATTGTGTGCAACATTTTCAGCTGATATGCCACAAGGTTGGCAGGAATATAGTAATTATGGTGGAGGAATTATGCCAATGATGGATATAGGAGTAAAAGATATTGCAACAAGTAGCTATCCATATCCAGGAGGTGGAACAAATGAATCTTGGGATCATGACGCTGGGCGAACTTGTTTTGAAAGAACTATCGACCCTGAAATCTATCCACCATTTGAAAATCCAAGACCTTTATAAGAAAGCGTTTGGTCTATATAGCGACTAGCAAAAATCCCTCGCAAAAGCGAGGGATTTTTGCTATATTTTAGGGACAAATGGAAAAATATAATCACAAAGATATAGAAAAAAAGTGGCAGGAAAAGTGGGAAGAAGAGGGGATTTATAAAACTCAAGCTGATTCTTCTAAGCCAAAACAATATATTTTAGACATGTTTCCTTATCCATCTGGAGAGGGTCTTCATGTTGGTCACCCACGAGGGTATATTGCGACCGATGTTTATAGTCGCATGAAAAGAATGCAGGGTTTTAATATTCTTCATCCAATGGGATGGGATGCTTTTGGACTTCCTGCTGAAAATTTTGCTATAAAAAATAAAATTAACCCACGTGTAGCTGTCGAAAAAAACATTGCTCGATTTAAGGAACAATTATCTTTGATTGGACTCGATTATGATTGGTCTCATGAAGTTGATACAACTGATCCAAAATTTTATAAATGGACTCAGTGGATTTTTCTGCAAATGTTTAAGAAGGGTTTGGCATACGAATCACACGAACCAATAAATTGGTGCCCATCTTGCCAGACTGGACTAGCAAATGAAGATGTAAATGCTGACAGTACTTGTGAGCGTTGTGGAACTGTCGTAGAAAAGAAACCAATGCGACAGTGGGTTTTGAAAATTACAGATTATGCCGATCGAATGCTTCTAGATTTAGACAAACTTCCAAAATGGCCAGAAGGGGTAAAAGAGGCACAAAGAAATTGGATTGGAAGAAGTGAAGGAAGTGAAATTGAATTTCAATTAAAGATTGAAGACGGCGATAAAATTGTAAAGGTTTTTACAACAAGAGCTGATACATTGTTTGGGGTAACTTATATAGTGCTTGCTCCGGAGCATCCAATCATACAAGAATCTATTTTAACTTTTACATCTGGTGTTACAAATAAAAGTGAAATAGATAAATACATTACAGAAACTAAAAAGAAATCTGAACTTGATCGTCAGCAATCAAAAGAAAAAACCGGTGTAGAAATAAAAGGTATAAAAGCTATTAATCCAGCAAATGGTGAAGAGGTATCTGTATGGGTTGCGGATTATGTCTTGGCGGGTTATGGAACAGGTGCGGTTATGGCGGTCCCTGCGCATGACGAAAGAGATTTTGAATTTGCGAAGAAATATAATTTGCCGATTAAGCAAGTTGTCGCGCCTTATTTTTTTGATAAAAATAATCCACCAAAAGAAGGTAAAGAAAATACAAAGAGAACTATAATTCATGCAATTTTATTAAATGAAAAAGAAGATAAATTTATTGCACTTAGGCACAAAACGCAACCTTGGCTAACACCAATTACAGGAGGAATTGATGATGGAGAAGACATTATAAGTGCAGCAGAAAGAGAAATAAAAGAAGAAACAGGCTACCAAAATTTAGAATTAATTAAACAGATGCCTTATTTAATGTGGGCAGAGTTTTATGCAGCACACAAAGATTTAAACCGAAGTGTTCACTCTCATGCCTTGGTTTTTAAAATTAAGAATGATGTACGTGAACCTCTTTCAGATGAAGAAAAAGAAAAGCACGAAGTTGTTTGGTTGCCAATTTCAGAACTAAAAACACTTAATCCTGTTTCAGAATTAAGTGAAATTTTAAGATGGTTTGAAAATAATACTCAAATTTATACTGAATATGGAAAGTTAATTAATTCAGGTCCCTTTGACGGACTTACATCCGAAGATGTCAAGAAAAAAATTATAGAAAAGGTCGGTGGGAAAATGGTTAGCACTTACAAGATTAAAGATTGGATTTTTTCTCGCCAAAGATATTGGGGTGAACCAATTCCTCTTATTCATTGTGAAAAATGTGGAGTAGTTCCTGTACCTGAAAAAGATTTGCCCGTACTTTTACCTGAGGTGGAAAATTATGAGCCAGCTGGAACTGGAGAAAGTCCACTTGCAAATATTGCTGATTGGGTAAATGTAAAGTGTCCTTCTTGTGGTGGAAACGGGAAAAGAGAAACAAATACTATGCCTCAATGGGCAGGTTCATCTTGGTATTATTTGAGATATATTGATCCAGAAAATTCCGAAGCGTTGATTGATTTGAAAAAAGAAAAAGAATGGATGCCGGTTGATGTGTATGTTGGCGGAGATCATGCAACACGTCACCTTATTTATGCACGATTTTGGCATAAGTTTTTATTTGATATTGGAGCTGTTTCGACTGAAGAGCCATTTCCGCGATTAGAATTTCTTGGTTTTATTTTGGCGGAAGACGGACGCAAAATGTCTAAGCGTTGGAAAAATGTTGTTAATCCGGATGAAATGGTTGAAAGATTTGGAGCTGATTCATTTAGACTTTATGAAATGTTTATCGGACCGTTTGAAAGTACTGTTCCTTGGAGTACAGATGGCCTTGTTGGAACAAGTCGATTCTTAGAAAAAGTTTGGAGGTTGAAAGACAAGATTGATAAAGAGAAAAAAACTTGCCGAACTGATAATTTGGTAGAGAAGACTATAAAAGGTGTTGAGGAAGATATTGAAAATTTCAAATTTAATACTGCTGTTTCAAAAATGATGATCTTGGTTAACGCGCTTGAAAAAGAAGAAAAAGTAACTGAAAGAACATATAAAATATTATTACAATTACTTTCTCCATTTGCTCCACACATAACCGAAGAACTTTGGCACGAAATGGGCAATACTTCGGCAAGCTCAGGACAAGAGGCTAAAAGTATTCATTTAAGTGATTGGCCAAAATACGACGAGTCAAAAATTGTTGATAATGAGTTCGAGCTTGTTCTACAAGTAAATGGTAAAAAGCGGGGAAGTATCGTCTTGGCAAATGATATTAGTGAAGACGAAATAAAGAAAATCGCGCTAGAAGATGAATCTGTAAAGAGAAATATTGAAGGAAAAGAAATTGTTAGAGTTGTTGTTGTGCCTAAAAAATTAATTAACATAGTCGTTAAATAAAGTTTAACCTAATACCTAAAAGTAAAAATTAGGGGCATTATCCACAATTACAATATACCTTTAAAAATAAGGTATAATTGCGGTAATGGATACGTCCGACAAAACCATTTCTACTTGGACACATAAGGCTTCTTTTTGGCTTACTTTTTTATTACCTATATTTTTAATATGTTTTTCTATTCCACTTTCGGGTGTTTCTTTGAATGCGCTCAAGTCTTCTGTTTTGGTTATAGCTACATCACTCGCGCTGATATTTTCATTGATAGATAAAATAAATAAAAAAGATTTAGATGTAAGAATTTCTATTGGGGGGTTATTGGGTTTTGTTTTTTGTATAATTATTTTATTAGCATCGTTTAGTTCAAGCACTCCAATACTTTCTCTTTTTGGTAATGGTGTTGAAGAACCTAGTGGTTTAACCTTAATATCAATTGTAGTATTTTCTTTTTTGTTTTCTAGATATCACGGCAATAATATTAATAGATTTTTTAGTATTTTCTTATTTTCTTATATTTTTTCTACTTTGTTTTCAGTAGTTTTCTTTGTATTTCCAAATTTTTTTAGTTTAACTCAAGGGTTTAATCTTTTTGGCGGTTTAAATTCGTTCGCTATTGTTTCGAGTTTTGTATTATCTTTGGCTATTTTATTTTTTGAGAATAAAAAAGAAAACAGACTACTTTCACTTGTTGCAATTTTAACATCATTTTTTGTTTTAATTTTTTTAAATTCTAGGTTTTGTTTTATTTTGACTGCAATACTAATAGCTTTTGTGTTTTTTAAAAATTTTATATTCAGTAAAGAGATTAAATTTCCAGGGGTTTCTTTTTTGATGTTAACAATCTTTATTTTCTTTATTTTTGGTAAGCCTATTATCGGTGATTTTTTCCCAAATATTATAAATTTAAAATCATCGGAAATAAGTCCTAGTTTTGAATCTTCGTATCTTGTTTTAAAAGATCAGTTAAAAGAAAGTCCATT
>DAORIO010000026.1:0-7535 GCA_035438585.1 Minisyncoccota bacterium
TTTATAATTTAATGTTATAATATTGTTATGAAAACAGTAAACATATATACAACACCATCTTGTACTTACTGCAAAATGGCTAAAGAATTTTTTAAAGAGAAGGGAGTAATGTATCAAGAATTTGATGTTGCCGCTGATCCAGAAAAAAGATCTCATATGATTGATTTGACTGGACAGTTAGGTGTTCCTGTAATTGAGATTGGTGATGCGATTGTTATAGGTTTTAATAAACCAAAAGTTGCAGAGTTGTTGGAAATTAGCGAATAGAAAATAGTATTTTAGAATCTAGATATTACACAAAACAAAAACCCCCAAAGGGGTTTTTGTTTTGTGCCCCCACTCCGACCACTTCGTTTATCGAATCTTACAGATTCAGTACATCTTTTCAATTTTCTCAGAGCGAAGCTCTTATTAAATAATGAAAAGATTTTCGATTCGGAGGCGCAAGCAAAGCAGTTTGTTTGTTTGGGGGCACAAATAAAAAAAGCCCAAAGGGGCGTTTTTTATTTGTGCCCCCACTCCGAATCGAACGGGGATCTATTCCTTAGGACGGAACTGTTCTATCCATTGAACTACGGGGGCATATTTGGGTGTTTATAATATACCTCAAAATTGAATTTTTTTATAATAAAACTATTCCCCAGTTTTTGTTAGTTTTCTCTTCTATATAAGTATATAAAGGTATATAATTTATAGGTAAAAGTTATATTTTTGTGGAATCAGAATTAATCCAAAATTCAAGTCCTAGTAGAATCAAGAGATTCATAAAAGAGTCATCAAAAAATGGCTTACTTATCTTTTCTGGAATAATATTGCTTACTGTTTCTTTTGTTGCTTTTGGGATGTTTACCCAAAATGATAATACAGGTTTTTTCTTAGTAGATTTTAATGGAAATCAAGATGGAATTGTTTCTGCTAGTGAAACTGACTTAAGACAAAATATTGACGTTGATGTTGTTGCTGGAGTTGCCAAACTTTCTGACGGAGCTTCTTCTGGTTTTTTTACAACTTCTGAAATTAGACCAGCATCTTTTTCTCAGTGGGATTATATTAGAGTTATTGCTCCAGTTTTTTCTTCTTTGCAAAATATAACAGGTAGTTTGTATACATGTGATTCAATTCCGGTGCCGATATCTGGATATCAAAATATGCAATTCGTCGGCACAAATTTGATTGTAAACATTAACACTCTTTCAACAACAACTTATCCTTGTATTAGGGTTCGTGTTGACATGACTAATCAAACTGGTAATTCTGGACTTAGTCCAATATTAGATTCTATTCGTGTTACATGGGATCCAAGGCCACTTTTTTTGGTTTCTGTTAGCACTCCTCCTTCTGTTCAAGCAGGGGGTGTTTATAGTACAACTGTTTCTTATTCAAATTCTTTTGTTGACGCAACTGGTGTTGTTGTTTGGATGGAATTGCCTACATATTTGAACGGAAGTATTACAAATTACACAAGTTCATACAATCAAAATCCGCAAACAAGTTTTTCTTCAGCTACTGGTGGAGGTGTATACACAGCCGGAGGTATTACTGTTAACGGTATTGATGTTCCACCAAATAGTGTCTATTGGAATCTTGGAACCGTTCCTGCTGGTAGGTCTGGGACTTTAGTGGTTAGATTAAATACTTCTTCTGGTTGGGAAAATGGAATGGTCTTAAATCATCTAGGGCATATCCAGTCTTCATCTGGACAAGAAGTTGTTTCTGATGCAAGTACCTCTATTCCAGGAAATCAAGAAACTGAAGTAATTATTTCATCATCTCCTTCTCCTGTTTTACAAAAAACAGTTAGTGGGGTTGCTTCTGTTGGGGGAGTAAACTATGTTGTAGATGCTCCACCTCTTGTACCTATTGTTACTTATACTTTAATACTTCAAAATCAATCAGCTCCATCTGGTAGAGAGACAATATTCAATCCAGTTATAACTGATGATATTTCAGATATTTTGAATAAACTTACTAGTGTTTGTTTGATTGCAAATCCAGAAGATACAAGATTGGTTATAAAAAATAATGGAGTTTATAGTAGTTTAACTGGAGAAATAACATGGTCTACTACATTAGGCTCTTTTGGAAATATACCTCCGGGCGGATCCGCTAGTGTTATTTATACCGTAGATTATACAGGATGTCCTAATGGTGTTTTTGATAATGTGGCAACTGCTACTGCAGATAATTTTTCTTCGGTTACTGATTCTGAATCTGTAACAATTGGTATAGATACAAAACCAATAGGACTTTTTGCAAAAGGTGACAAAATAGGCTCAAGTCAATCTGTGGTAGCCGGTGTAGATGATAATCCATATACTCAACAAACTTACGGGGATGTTTTTTCTTATTTGTTGTATAGACAAAATACAGGAGCTGTTGCAATTGGTGGGCTTGTGATGGCAGATCAAATTTCAGCAGATCACGATTTTGTATCTGCATCTTTACCTTCAAATGTTTTGGGTGGTCAAATATATTACAACACAAGTGGTTCAGGAAACTCTCCAACTGTACCGCCAGCCTATTCAGTAACAGGTACTGGAATTGTTGGTACGGGTTGGACAACAGTCGCACCAGCTACTCCAAGTGACGTAAGGTGGGTAGCGTTTTATGTGCCATGTTTAAATTCTAGTTTTTTTCCTTCAGGTGTGTCCAACTCGGTGTGTTTAAATCAGCCAACTAGTGTAATAGGAACTATTACTGTTCAAATTAAACAATCGGGTAACTTTTGCCAAGAATTAGAGATAACCAATACTGGAGTTTTTGAAATAAATAGAGCTAGTCCTGACATTTTAAATAATTCCATGAGTGATTTACCTGTTCCTATTGTAAATAATGATTTAGAAAAAACACATGCGGGACCTAGCCTTGGATCTTTTTCATCTTTATCTACCGCATCTGGGCCTAGTTTTTTGCAAGTTGGGAATAATGGAACATATACATTTACTGTAAATAATACAGGTAATGATGCTTCTCAAAACACTCAACTAACTATTAATATTCCAAAAGTTAATGTTAACGGTGTTTCAAAGTATTTAAATTTTGTTAGTGCTACTGGTGGAAATGTTACAACTGTAGTTGATGCGACTGCTGGGCAAATTAGTACAGTTATAATAGACCTCGGAACTGTTACTGCGGGTAATTTTAAAACAGCAACAGTGACATTAAATTTGCAGAGCGGAGTATTAAATGGTTCAAACTTTACTGTTATTGGAAGTGTTAAAGGTGAAGATGATAATAATTGTAGAGATCTAACTACGACTCTTTCAAAAGAAACTTCTGTTGAGTCAAGTCCTGTTTTGCAGTCATTTAAGACCGCAGATGAAAGAGTTATTCCCGGCGGAGATGTTATTCACTATAATATAAATTATAGAAATATTGGTACTTCACCTTCTACTAATACGTATGTTGTTGATCGAGTACCCCAAAGAACTACTTTCCAAACAGCTTATACAAGCGGAACAGATTCATCGGGTACAACTTTTAATTGTATTGGATGTTCTGTTTATTTTTCAAATAATCTCACAAATTTACCCGCAAGTTTAACAACGGCAGATCCAATTACTGTACCTCTAATAAGTTCATACTTTACTATAGGTCAACAAATCTCTCCGGGGGTTTGGGTTCCTCAGGGTTACGCACCAGAAGAAGTTGTTTGGATTGCATGGAGAGTTGATGACACTAGTTTTTCAACTCCAATTTATCCATCAGGAGGATTAACAAAACGAGTTGGTTTTGTTGTTGCTAATGATGATAACGGTTTTGCTCCACCAGTTATTCCGTCACCAATTGGAACTCTTATATCTAATTCACCTGCAATATTGGCAGATGGATTACCTCAGGCAGTTGCTTATCAAGTTTTTACAACAATTTTGCCTGATCCAGGATTATTTTTAGACAAAGTTTCAGATAAAGATTTTGTAAGAGCTGGAGAGGTCTTTAATTGGATTATTGAATATTATAATGATTCAGGAAATTCGGATACGTTTGTTAATTTAGTCGATACATTGCCACCAGGTGTTACTATTTCAAATGTATTTCATCAATGGAATCCAACTGCTATCGCTAACGGAGCTTCTTCTGGTGAGGTTAGTATTTTATCTAATCCAAACTTAAACATATCAGGTAGTTCAATAAATTTTTCTCCTACTGCTTATAAAGGAGGAGATTTGTTGAAATTGGAAGGAGGTTTTTTAAGGCTTGAAATGACTGTTGATAATACAGTTTCTTCTGGAGAGATATTGGTTAACGGTATTCAGGGTCATTTTGAAAATCCGAGTGGCGCATATGATGTTTTTGATACAGATGAAGTTTATGTTGAAAACCCAGATTTGTGGATGAGTAGTAAGCAGCCAGATATTTTTGATCCTGTTGCTGGCGATAGTCTTAATTACACTATAATTTTTTCTAATGAAGGTCCTCATGATGCAACGAATGTTGTAATTACTGATACTCTGGATGAGGGGCTTTGTTATGCCGGTCCGACAACGGTTATTACTCCTGGGTGGACATTGGGAGAGCCAGTCGTTACCGGTGATTGTAATACCGGTCCAACAACTCTTACTTGGAATAATGTAATTTCTACATCTGGTTATCCAACTGGGGTTATTCCAGGGCTTTCTGGAAATATAATTGTAAGATATAACATTTCTGTTGTAGGTAGTATTAGCCCAGGAACCGATTTACAAAATGGTGCTTGTTTGCAAACAGATATTATAGAAGATTTAGTATACGATAATTGTACAGGAATAACTGTTTCAACTCCGTTGTCCGATCCATATGTCGAAAAAGAAGTTCAGTCAACCGTAAATCCTGGGGCAAACGCAAACTATAGTATTAAGTATGGTAATGACACAAAACAACCACTAACAAATTCTTATATAATAGATTCTTTGCCTGATTATAATGGTGATGGAAAATCAGACATGAAAATAATTTCTGTTATTGGTACCAACGGAGAGCAGTTTTATTATCACAATGACCCATTGAACGGAGTAGCTCCAACTTTTGATTTATCAAATCCTGTTTCTTTGGGTTGGCAGACAACTTATTCAAGTAATACAAATTTTATTGCAATTGTTACAGGTCCATTAGCGGGTAATTCGCCAGAGTATACAGTTTCTGTGACACTTGAAGCAACCGACCCTAGTACTGATTTAGAACTTCCAACTGGGGTAAGCCTTACAAATACTGTAGAAATATTTTTACCAACTGGAGTAAATGATCAGGATTATACAAACAATACTGCATCAGCAACAGTAATTACTCCTGGTATTGATCTTTGGATAGAAAAAACTGGAAATGTTGAGGGTGGATTTCCTGGAGTTGGACCAGGGGACTCAATGACTTATACAGTTTCTTTTGGGAATCAAGGAACAGTGCCCGCTTGTGGCGTATTTATAACAGACGTTTTGTCTAATACTTTAAATGATGCATCTGTAATTCATAATGCAACAAATTTATCTTTAGTTAATATTGCCGGAGCAACTGTTTATCCTCTTAATGCATCAGGGGCTCAAATTTTGAATCCAGTTAGTGTTACTTTTTCTCAAAATGCAGATGGAGATTATTTGTTCGACTTGGGTGGTTTAAATGTTTGTCTACCACCAGGTTCTATGGGTGAATTTGAAATTTATGCAGACGTGGATTCTTCTTTGCCAGATGGAACAGTTGTTTCAAATACGGCTGTTATTGGTGAAAATTCTCCTGATGTAGAAGATATTTTAACTAACAATACAGATAGTTCTCAGACTGTTGTTTATAGGTCTGATTTGAGTATAGAAAAAACTGGAATATCAAAAGGTTTAGATAATATTTTAGGAACAGGTGACGATAGTACTACCCAAGCTTCTGTAGGAGAAAATATTCAATATACACTTAAATATAACAATATTGGTAGCGCTCCTGCCAACAATAGCGTTATAACAGAAACAATTCCAAGTGGAATGTGTTATATAGACGGCTCTATAACAGGATATCCAGCTGATGCTACTATTGAATTTTCAAATAATAATGCGTCTTCTTATTCTTATAATCCAATAGGTCCGGTTGATTGTAATGTTACAAATTTTAGAATAGTTTTTGGCTCGCCTATCTATCCAGGAAATTCTTTCGGTGAAGATTCTAATATTGGCAACCTTGGTGTAAAAACAAATCTTTCGCAAAGTGGTGTCGCTGGAGATTTGGTTTTGCGTTTATCAAATACAGTAAATCCTATAACTTTCCCTGTGCTTAGAAATTATTTTTATGATTATTCTGAAGAGGATAACTTGGTTGATTTGAACAATGATGGACTAGATGACGTTACCTTGGAAGGAAGAGAAGACGGCAGAATATATAGAAATACATCTGTACCTGGAAATGTTTCTTTTGATATGGCTAATCCAAATATACAAATAAGATTGGGTCCAGTTATTTTCGAAGATTTGGATAATGATGGATTAAAAGATATTATTCATTCCAATCCTAACTATACAAATACAGAAAAGCCGTATATTGGAAGAAATATTTCAACACTTTCAAACATAGATTTTAATAATTACATTACAATAACAAGTCTTCCTCCAAGTACTTCAATTCAAGAAGTTGTTGATTTGAACAATGACGGGTTAAAAGATTTATTATTTAAACCAAATATGGGCGGGGCTTTACCGATAGTAGTCAAGAATACTTCTTCTGTTGGAAATGTTGCTGTTGATATTTTATCTCCTACAAGCTTTTCAGGTTCTCTTTGTCCTTCTTTTTTTAAATTTTCAGCAAGAACAGAAGATTTTGATAACGATGGTAAAAAAGATGTTTTATTGAATTGCCAAGATCGGGTGTCTTTTTTTAGAAACATTACAGATACTAGTAACTCTTCAAATCCAATAGTTTTTGACACAGAAGAAGTAATTAATAATTTTTTGGTCACTATAAATAAGGATACAGAAATAATTGATTTTAATAATGACGGTCTTAAAGATATTTTTCAAGCAGGAGGAAGTTATAGCTTGGATGTTTTTGAGAATACATCAAGTGGAGGCGCAATTAGTTTTTCTAATCAATTGAGTTTTTATGATGACGTAAATGAATTTTTGCCTTACGGTTCTTATAAAATATATAAAATATACGATGTAGATAATGATGGTTTTAAAGATGTAACTTATTTTGCAATCAAAAATGGTGTTTCAAGTTTGGTTTTTATGAAAAATAACACATCAGGAAGTGGTTCAAGTATTAATTTTTCATCTCCTCAAATTATCGAAACTATTACAAATGGAGTAGTTTCAGATATTCAGTTTGAAGATATTGACGGTGATGGCAAAAAAGATCTTGTCAGTCAGTTCCTTAATTACGCAAATCAAAGTAAGGCAATCTCAGTAAGAAGAAATATTTCATCTGGAGGCAATATTTTGTTTGCAACACCCGTGCTTAGTTCTGTTGCAGAGTACTCAAATGCAAATATGACAATTGTAGATATAGATGGGAATAATAAGTTAGATTTTGTTATTTCGGGTGCTACAAGTGGAATGAATAATGGAACAGATTCCTTGGTATAT
>DAORIO010000027.1:0-7426 GCA_035438585.1 Minisyncoccota bacterium
CTTTTTTTGGAGTTTTACTTTTTACAGCTGTTAGTCTTTTTATTTAATTTAAACAAAACACTCGGCATTATTTTATAGGCAAACATGAAAAGCGGACCTGCCACAACTACAAACACCGCAATAGACAAAAAAGATCTTGTGCTATTACCGCCATACCAAATAAGATGCAAAAATGAAATCAAAAGACTAACAGCTGTAAAAAGTAAAACTCCAAAAAAAGCGAGTTGCATTATCAATGGCAACAACTCAATCCCGTTTAGATTCAAAAAACCAAAAGTATTTGAAAATTCTGTTGGCATCATATATTTTTCAAAATACTCTCAACTATTTCTTTTAAATTTACACCGGAGTGTTCTGCGCTTTTTCTAAATATAGAATTGTCGTCGAGTGCAGGAAGTGCGTCTATATCTATCAAAAAATATCCACGAGGAGTTTCTATCCATTGAGTTAGATACATATAATTTAATCCAAAAACATCTCCGACGAGTTCTGCCATTTCAGACAAAGCGTGTTTTTGTTCGATACCGTAATCTTTCAAAGGCAAAAGTCTATATTCACCTTTTTCTAAATCCTCGTACGACAAAATGTGTCCATCTTTTTTCAATTCCAACACGATTGTGCTGTACCATTTTTTTCCACGAAGCTCGGGTACAACACCAACAATAATTTCGCGCCCCTTATAAAACGGCTCGACGATTACTTCTATTTCAATATTCGACAATTTCTCTTCTAGTTCTGGAAATGATTTTGCAACATTTATTCCCAAAGACGAACCGCCTTTTAGAGGTTTTATTATCCAAGGACCTGAAAAAGTATTGTGAACTTTTCGAGCGCGATTTTCATCTTCTGGTTTTATTACAATATGAGGAAAAACTGGAAAGCCGTAATTTTCGGCGTGCCTTTTTGCAGAATCTTTGTTTAGTGTCAAAGCACTTCCCCAACCAGTCTTGCCGATTATTTTTGCACCGAGACCAGAAATCTGATCTTCAAATTTTCCATCTTCACCATATTCCCCGTGCAAACAATTCCAAATAACATCATTTTTTTGACAGATTTTTTGAGCCGAAGCCGAAAGACCGCGATTTATCCAATCACCATTTTTAGTAATAACAACATCATCAGCATCATGCGCCAATTCTTTTATAGCTTTCAAAATTGCTTCTCCGGTGCCCAAAGAGACCTGATATTCAGGACTAATTCCACCTCGAACAACTCCGACTTTTAATGACATGAAAATATTATACCAATTTAGAACGTAGTTTTCTATGGAAATTTACTGCAAATCTATGAGATTCTTGGTTTACCAACAAAATACTCAATTTATGCTTGTCTACAATCTTTTTATTTCCCAAAATAGCTCGAGGTTTATGTCTACTGTCTTTTACGACAGAGACAACTGGAATATCAAAACCACTTTCCTTTATAACAGACTCTAGTGCTCTTTTTTGAGCAACACCACCGTCGGCGACAATAACTTTTGGAAATACCCATTCAGGATGCTTGAGTCTGCGCCGAAGAACCTCTTTCAATGATTCTGTATCGTTACTACTTTTTACTGTTTGTATTTTAAATTTTCGGTATTCGTTTCTGCTCTGTTCACCACCCACTACAACAGTCATAACTCCAACAATATTTTTTCCAGAAATATGAGCAATATCATAACCTTCGATTCTTTCATCTGTTTTGTTTATATTTTCTCTTTTTATAAGCGCCACATCTTCAATATGATCTAGTGCAAATAATTTTTTCTTTATCTCATTTGCTTCTTCAAATTTTTGAGATTCTGCCAAAGCAAACATTTCTTTTTCTAAGTCTTTTCGTAAATCTCCAAAAGAACCACTCAAAAACATTTCTAAATTTTTTATATTTTTCTTATATTTTTTTATAGCACTTTCGTCCCTTATATCAGGACTTAATCCGATTTGTCGATAAAAAGCACTTTTGTCTTTTTGAATTGAGGACTTGTCGATAAAAGGAAAAATACGTCTAAGAATTCGAAGCGCGTCGCGAAGCTGGTTTCCATTTGGAAAAGGTCCGAACGTGGTCTTTAGTTTATAGTCTTTAGTGTTTAGATTTTTGAAATCGATATTTTTTCCGCGCTCTATTATGACAAGTGGAATTTCTTGATCGGTAATACAAACATAGTTGAAACTTTTATTATCTTTTTCTTTGGTGTTGTAATACGGTTGATATTTTTTTATGAGAGCCGCCTCGAGAACAAGAGCTTCTAACGCATTTTGTGTTTCAATAAAATCTACTTTTTCTGCCTTGAAAACCATATCAACAATCAAAGGCCCGCGAGTGTCTATTAAATCATTTGAAAAATAGCTTTTTACCCTATCAGCAAGCGAAGTTGCTTTTCCAATATATAAAATATCCCCTTTATTTTTAAAGAGGTATACCCCAGACAAATCAGGTAATTTTGATTTTTTCAAATCTTGACTTTTCATAAAATAATCTGTATTCTATCAGAAATCTAAAACTTAACAAAATGGAAGAAAAAATATTCAACGGTTATTCTTTTGATGTTATCAAAAAAATGATAGCAGAATTGAAGATGCTAATCCTTGCTAGTCAAATATACACCCCCGGCGAAGCCAGTCTGTCTGAAAGATCTGAGTTTTTAGTGGGACATCTCTACAATTGTATTTGTTGTAAGTTGGAAATCGGTAATTTTCAAAAAAAATCTCTCAAAGACTAGAACATGGTGGCGGTAGGACAATTAATTGATTATGCTGAAAAAAATATTTTGGAACTTTAACCGGCCTAACCGCCGGTTTTTTTATTTTCGCCTTATAAGGTTTTATATATGAAAACCAATGAGTCCGAAGACTAAAAATTTTCTGTTTGACACTGAGCTTGTCGAAATGGAGTTTAAATTTTTTGCAAGGACGAATTTCGTTTTCATAATAAAACTTTATTCTGGCGAGAGCATTTTGGGTTACTTTTTGGCGGTTAAAAAGTAACAATTAAAAATTTGACGCGTGTGTTATAATCCTCAAATGGAAAATAAAATTTATGATTTATTAATTATTGGTGGAGGTCCCGGCGGTACATCGGGCGCTGTTTATGCAGCCCGAAAACAACTCAAAACTATTATGGTAACTGAAGACTGGGGTGGACAATCCATCGTCTCTGAAAAAATCGAGAACTGGATTGGAACTCCTGCAATTTCTGGAAATGACCTTGCTCTTTCTTTCAAAAATCATGTTTACGCAAACAAAGGAGAATTTTTAGAACTTGTTGAAGGTAAACGTGTTGAGGCAGTTGAAAAAGACGGCGAAAATTTTGTCTCTACACTAACTGATGGATCAAAAATAATTTCGAAAACAATTTTAGTAACAGCTGGATCAAGTCGAAGAAAATTAGAAGCCCTAAACGCTGATAAATTTGAACACAAAGGTGTTACATATTGCGCATCGTGTGACGGTCCAATTTTTGCTGATCAAGATGTTGTTGTTGTTGGTGGCGGAAATGCGGGTTTTGAAACAGCTGCGCAACTTCTTGCGTATTGTAAAAGTGTTACCCTTTTATCTCGAAACGACTTCAAGGCAGATGAAATAACTGTTAAAAAAGTGCTCGCAAATCCTAAAATGAAAGCTATGACTTTCACAATACCAACAGAAATAATAGGTGAAAAATTTGTAACTGGCCTAAAAGCTCAAAACTCACAAACAGGTGAAATTATAGAAATACCGACAAACGGAGTCTTTGTTGAAGTCGGACAAATTCCAAATACAGGCTTCTTAAGCACTGTGGTGACACTAGACGAACTAAAAAGAGTAATTGTTGATCCTCTAACGCAAATGTCTAAAACGGCTGGAATTTGGGCTGCTGGAGACTGTACGAACGGCCTGTACCACCAAAACAACATAGCAGCAGGAGATGCTGTAAAAGCACTAGAAAACATCTATCTTTATATTCACACCAAATAACACAAATACATGACATTAGAATCTTTTAGGGAGTATTTTGAACCTATTTACAAAAAAGAGATCGAGTCTCTTCTTTTGAAATTTTCTTCTTATTCGCCAAACAAAGAAATACAAAAATTAATCAATAAAACAATTGATCTCTCTGGTGGCGGAAAAAGAATTCGTGCTTATGTTTGCGCACTAAGTTATGAAGCAAAAAATACAAAAGAGCTTTCTAAAATAAAAAACCAACTCATCGCGATCGAGCTCCTGCACTTTTTTGCCCTTATTCATGACGACCTTATGGACAATTCAACACTTCGTCACGGCAAAAAAACAATAAACTCTTACGGTAAAACTGAAAAAGAAATATTAAAATCAAAAAACGAATCTATAATAATGGGTGATTTAATATTTGCATATAGCTACAAACTTTTTTTAAGAAAAAATAACTCTCCAAAATCTATCGAAATTTTTGAACAGCTTATAGAAGAAGTTATTTTTGGACAAACACTAGATCTAGAACTTTCTCAAAACATTCAGCACTTAGAAAATGAAGTTTTAAATAAAATGCTTTACAAAACAGCAAGATATACCTTTACTCACCCCATTCAAATTGGATTAATTCTAAAAAATGAAAAGATAGAATCAAATTTACTAAAAAAATCAGAGAAATTTGGTGATGCTTTGGGTATGATTTTTCAAATTGATGATGACTTGCTAGATATTTTTGGAGACACCAAAGAGTTGAATAAAAATACTTTTCAAGACATAGAGGCTTCTCAAGCAACGATACTCACCTCTTTGGCTTTTAAAAATAAAAAGTTTAAAAAATTACTTGTTCCATATTTTGGAATTATGCCGAGCGGTGAATCAAAAGAAAATATAAAAAAAATTTTCATAGATTCTGGCGCAAAAGAGAAAAGCTTAGTCTTGAAAGAAAAATATATAGATATAGCAAACAAAAACACAATCGGAAGTCCAAAATTTAGTATTATTTGGAAAAATCTTTTAGTAAAAATATCTAATCGAACAAAATAAATGAACGAAAATGAAGCAAAAAAACTTCAAGAAAAATTTGATGGTTCTACATACTCCCTACCAACAAAAATCTTACCCAAAGAATTTAGAAGAAAAATTCTAATACTTTATAAATTTGTTCGAATTTTTGACGAATATATAGACGAAGAAAATACTCCGAACAAAGAGAAGTTTTTCAAAGCAAAAGAGGAGTTTATAAAAGCTCTTTCATTTGGCTCAAGAATAGACTTTATAAATGATATGGCTATTCTTGCAAAAGAAGAGAAAATTGAAGACCAGATTTTTATTTTTCTAGATGCAATGGAGCTCGATATAACAAAATCTAGATACCAAAACTACAAAGAACTAGAAGGCTATATGTCAGGCTCTGCCACAGCCGTTGGTTATATATTCTTAAAAATGTGTAATGGTGATGAAAGACTTATGCCGGAAGCAAAAAGTATGGCTGAATTTTTTCAAATGGTAAATTTTCTAAGAGATATAAGAGAAGATATTGAATCGAGAGATAGGATTTATATACCACAAGAAGATCTAATAAAATTTAATCTAAAAGACGAAGATATAATAAATAAAAATTTCTCAGATGATTTTGTAAAAATAATGCGTTTTCAAGAAGAGCGATGTCTAAAATTATACAAACATGGTTTCTCTGGGATCAAACAACTTCCAAAAAATGTTCGTCTTGGAGTTTATGCTTCTCTTTTTGCTTACAAAAAATATTTAGATAAAATAAATAAACTAAACTACAATGTATTTGGCTATAAAAAACTTAAGCTAACTACTTTTGAAAAAATAGGAACTTTTATTAAAGCGTTTACTTACACTTATATTTATGGATAAAGAAAAATTTATTATTATTGGCGCAGGTATTGGAGGACTCGCAACAGCTTGCCTCTTATCAAAAAAAGGACACGAGGTAATTGTTATTGAAAAAAATGACTCTGCGGGTGGAAGAGCTGGTCTAATAATTGGCGAAACCTCAAAAGGAAAATTTGTATTCGATAAGGGTCCGAGCTGGTACATGATGCCTGATGTATTTGAGGAATTCTATAAATTAATCGGTGAAGATATAAACGAACACCTAAAACTAAAAAAACTATCCCCTTCTTATCGTGTCTTTATGGAAGATTCAAAAATGTCCTATGATTTTTATGGTGACATAGAAAAAACTGCAAATGTTTTTGAGAGCATAGAGAAAGGCTCGGGAAATAAACTTATAGATTTCTTGAAAAAAGTTAAATACCAATACGAAGTTGCTAAGGGTGAATTTATGTACAAAAACTACGACTCTCTTTCTGATTTCTTTAACTTTAGAGTTATGACAATTGGCGCACAGTTACCAATTTTCAAAAAACAAAGCACTATAATAAATAAAATTTTTAAAGATGATGTCATTAGAAAAGTAATGCAATATCAAACTGTTCTTTTGGGAACTTCGCCATACGAAACTCCTGGTATTTATACTCTTATGAATTATGTAGATTTTGGTTTAGGTGTTTGGTACCCAGAAGGTGGAATATACGAAATAATAAAATCTCTACATAAAATTGCTCTTAAAAACGGAGTTAAATTTATGTTCAATTCCCCTGTCAAAAAGATACTAACAAAAGAAAATTCCGCCTATGGAGTAATGCTTGAAAACAATAATGAAATAATTGGAACTAAAGTCATCTCAAATGCAGACTATCATCATACAGAAACTATGCTACTTGAGTCTGACCAAAAAGAATACAGCCAAAAGTATTGGGAAAAAAGAACACTCGCCCCTAGTGCTTTTATTCTATATCTTGGTATCGACGGGAAAATTCCAAACATACAACATCACAACCTTGTCTTTTCTAAAAACTGGAAAGAAAATTTTGACCAAATATTCAAATCCCCTTCATGGCCAAACAAACCATCTATGTACATATGTGCGCCTTCAGTAACAGACAAAACAATTGCTCCAGAAAATACTGAAAATCTTTTTGTGCTTGTTCCAATAGCATCTGGACTTTATTCAGACGAAACAGAAAAAGAAAAATATTGTAACTTTATAATCGAAAGACTTTCTGAAGTATTTGATTCAAAAGATTTAAAAGAAAGAATCTTATACAAAAAAATATATTCAGTCGAAGATTTCGAATCAGACTACAATTCTTACAAAGGATCAGCTTTGGGGCTAGCGCATACATTGCTTCAAACAGCAGTATGGCGCCCAAAAAATGCCTCAACAAAAGTAAAAAATCTTTACTATGTTGGAGCAAATGTAAACCCGGGTATTGGTATGCCAATATGCCTTATTTCAGCCATTTTGGCCTATAAACGCATCTTCAATATAAAAGACAACCTTCCACCCAAAACTCTAGATTAACTGAATTTTTGATAGATATAAAAGATACACCAAATCATCGGCAAAAGTGTGTTTACTAACGGGAAGTATTTATAAACCCTAAACCTCCTTCCTCCTGAAAAAGAGAAACCTTGGGATC
>DAORIO010000028.1:0-7236 GCA_035438585.1 Minisyncoccota bacterium
ATAATCTTTATAGAATTTTTTGGACTATAAATATAGTTTTTATTCTTGGTTATATCGCACTTAGTTATTTTACAGTTAGTAATATAATACAAAGGAAGCAAATTGCAGTTAATATAGAAAATATAAGAGCTGATATTGGAACTCTTGAGTCAGAGTATTTTGCAAAAATGGCTTTAATTAGTGAAGGCAATAACGCAACTTTTGGATACAGTGAACCAGAAAAAGTAAGTTTTGCTAAAATAAAATCCAGTAGCACAGTATCGCTCCTAAACGAAGATGGCATATAAATCTGTAACAAGAATCCAACTACTGTCTTTGTGTGTTGTGCTCGTTGGGGTTGTGATTATTGTGCGTATGGCACAACTTCAGATTGTTAAGGCGGAAGAGTTTAAAATGAGGGCTGAGAGACAATATGTTCAGCCAAAAGATGGCTTATTTGAAAGGGGGAATATTTATTTTAATTCAAAAGATGGCGAAAAGTTTTTGGTTGCTGGAATGGAGTCAGGATTTAAAGTCGTAGTAAATCAAAAAAAGATCGAAAGCCCTAACGAGGCATATGAAAAAATTGGTAGTTTTTTGAATTTAGATAAAGATACTTTTATACAAAAAGTAACTGGAGATGATCCATATGTTGTTTTAGAAGACAAAGTTTCAAAAGAGGTTTCTGATAAGATTTTATCTGCCAAGATTACAGGTGTAACCTTAGAGAGGTATAAATGGCGTACATATCCAGCAAAAAATATTTCATCTCAGGTTGTTGGTTTTGTTGGTTTTGATGGAAATGATGTTGTTGGTAGATATGGAATTGAAAAAGGTTTTGATGAAATTCTTTCTCGTGAATCAAAAGATGTTCATATAAATTTTTTTGCTGAGATTTTTATAAACATCAAAAAATATGTTTTAGAAAACGGGGATGAAGAAGGAAACGTAAATCTAACCATAGAACCAAAAGTTTCTCAGGCATTTGAAAGTATTTTGAAGAGAACTCAAGAAAAATGGAATTCTGAAATGGTAGGTGGAATTGTAATGAATCCAAAAACCGGAGAAATTTTGGCTATGGGAAATCTTCCAAATTTTGATCCAAATAGTTATTCTGATGTTGAAGATATTTCTGTGTTTAGAAATCAAAGTATTAGTGGAGTTTTTGAGCTTGGATCTGTGGTAAAACCGTTGGTAATGGCTTCGGCTATTGATGTTGGAGCTGTAAATTCTGATACTTATTATGATGACTTGGGAAAGGTGGAGGTTGGAGATAAAACAATTCACAACTTCGACAAACGAGGAAGAGGAAGGGTAAATATGCAAGATGTTTTGGTTAATTCGTTGAACACAGGAATGGTTTATGCAGTACAGCATATGAAAAAAGAAGATTTCAAGAGTTACATGGAAAGTTTCGAGCTAAACAAAATAACAGGAATTGATCTGCCAAATGAAGAAAAAGGAAATCTAAACAACCTAAATAGTAAACGTGACGTCGAATATGCAACAGCATCTTTCGGGCAAGGAATTTCTATGACACCAATCGAGCTTGTAAGAGGTTTTTCTGTTTTTGCAAATGATGGGAAAATGGTAACACCAAGAGTTGTAAAAAATATTGAATACATCGATCCACTTCAAAAAGATGTTGAAAATAAAGTTACCTATTCTGAACAAATAATAAAACCAGAAACAGCTGAAACAATAACACGAATGCTAACGCAAGTCGTTGATGTTGGAATAAATACGGGTAAACATAAAATGGAGCATTATCGCATTGCAGCCAAAACTGGAACAGCCCAAATCCCAAATCCAACTGGTGGGTATTATGAAGATAGATATTTGCATTCACTCATCGGATATTATCCAGCGTATGATCCACAGTTTATTGTCTTGATGTATAACTATTACCCAAAAGGTGCGAGTTATGCGTCTGTGTCTTTGGCTGATCCATTTTTTGAAATGGCAAAGTATTTGTTGAATTATTACAACGTCCCACCAGACAGATAGTTATTCGTGATGATATTTACCACCAGAAAGGTAGTTTGTTGCCCTATAACATTGCTCTACAAGTATTAGGCGCGCTAGTTCGTGCGGGAGTGTCATAGAACTTAAACGCAACACAAGAGACGCTTTATTCAAAATACCTTTGTCGATTCCGTAAGCTCCACCAATTATAAAAAGTATTCTTTTTGGACCTTGGCTAAGTTGTCCGGCTATTATTTTTGCAAAGTCTGTGGTTGTAAAATCTTTACCATGCTCATCGAGAGCGATTATGTGGTCTCCGGGTTTTATTTTTGATATCAATTTTTCAGCTTCCTTTATTTTACTTTTTTCTGGTGTGTCTTTACCTGATGGTTCAATAATTTCAAGAGACATAGAAAAAGGCGCAGTAATGCGTTTCTTGTATTCTGCTATTTGCTCGTCGTAAGTGGACTTTTTCTTGCCGATGGCGAGGATGTGGAGGTTCATGGATTCATTATATATGTAGATGTATAAAATAAAAGCACCGAAGGTTTGGTCTCAGTGCTTATTTAGGATTTGTGTTAATTAAAAATTTTATTTAATGTTTCCAGTCCAAACTTTCCAATAAGCTGTATTATCACGAGCGCAATAGATAGTTGGAGTGCTAAAGAAAACGAGATATTTTCAATCGTTATTCCTGTGATTGGAAATTTGGTAATGATTAAATTCCATGTAAAATATTCAGCTCCAGCAAGCATTAATACCAATAAGGTCATGTAAAGGATATTTTTTAGTGCCATGTCGTTATAATTTTAGATTTAATTAATTATAAAGCATAAATATAATTAAGTCAAATATAGTTTGCAAATATGCCATTTTTCGATTATCCTTCTACTTATTGGCCCTATCGTCTAACGGTTAGGACGGAGCCTTCTCAAGGCTTAAATCAGAGTTCGATTCTCTGTAGGGTCACAATAGAGAGAACTAGTTCGAGCACCCGACAAGGGTGCTTCATAAAAAATAGCCCAACTAAAGCAGGGCCATTGAACAATGTAAATAGAATCATTAAGATATGTTGTCATGTTCAAAACCAAAAAACATAAGATCTAAAGAAATCGACCTTATTCTTGAATTTTTTTCTATCCACTGATGAAAAACTTTTCTATGTACATCTGGAATTTCTTTAGCTAAATCACCTAAAGTCTCGTCATTCCACATTGGGTCAGAAAAGTTCCAATTTGATTTAGTTATTAATTCTTTGTAGCGTAAGGCGTACTTTTTGTAAGACGGATCATCCTTATAATCTTGTATGGCGAACCAAAGCACATTAAGATCTTTTCGGTTGTCTTCTAAAAAATCCCTAAGTTCATCTTTTGCGGATTGAAGCTCAGACAACAATTTACCAATTTGATATCTATTTTCCATTTTTTTGTTAATTTGTTTAGCTTCTTTATATCATATATATCTATTTTGTAAAGTGTTTACTCTACTCTCGAGAAGGGTCGTAATAATATAATATAACTATCAGAAATAACCTTGCAGGGTAAGGAATCCTAAGGGTTCTATCTCGAGAAGGCTCACAATACAAAAGTGCTTATTGTAAATAAAAAAACCGCTCCGAAATTCGGGACGGTTTTGCGATTAAGGTGCTTTGTTTTTATGGCTTGAATTCTTTTCTTCCTTTCTCGTGAGCTTTTGCTATTACCAGGCTGGCAATGAGCATAAGGCCTAAGTAAAGAAGATTGAGCCAAATATGATCAATCACAATTCCAAACAATGGTACTGCTGTAAGGGATATAATCAACGTGACAATTGATAAACATACAGTGATAAGTGTAATACATAGGATTTCTGTAAACACTGCACCATTTTCATTGTAACGATATCCATCTTTTATACAGTGATATCCGGAAATGATGGGACCTGCGCCAAACATTGTTAATGCAATGACAAGCATAAAGATCGAGTTTCCAGTTTTCATTATTTCTGATTCATAAGCTGGATTAAAATCGGGGAACACAACAGTGTACATGTAGGCAGCTCCTGTTAAAAACAGGATATTGCCGGCAAGATAGAGGATGCTGATGAGTATTACTCGTGCAGCTTCAACGGCATTGTTAAGGAATTTTGAGATTTGTAGAGTCATGTTTTTAAAGGTTTTAGTTCTTTGTAATTATATCACTAAAATATATAAAAGTCAAGCAATGGTTATTGAAAAAAAGCCTGATAATTGCTAGTATTTTAGGGTGAAAATTTTAGCAAACAAAAAAAGTCCAGAAGAATTGAAAGCGGAGATTGAAAATGAAAATTTTAGACGCAAAACTCTTTCTTTCTACAAATACGTAAAAATCGCAAATCCAAAAGAAATGCGGGATTTTTTGTTTGCTAAATTTGATGAACTAAATTGCAAAGGCCGAATCTACGTGGCACACGAAGGTATCAATGCCCAGATGAATGTGCCAGAGCAAAATTTTGAATCTTTTGATAAATTTATAAAATCAATAAAAGAATTTTCTGATATACCTTATAAGATTGCAGTTGAAGAAAAAGGTAAATCATCTTTTTTGAAACTGAAGATTAAGGTTCGAGAAAAGATTGTCGCTGATGGACTTGATGATAAAACTTTTGATCCGGCAAATACTGGTGCTTATGTTACCGCCGAAGAAATGAACGACGCAATTGAAAAAGGTAAAACCGTCATTGATATGCGAAATCTTTATGAAGCTGAAATCGGTCATTTTGAAAAAGCGAAAATTATGCCAGTTTCAACTTTCAAAGAACAGCTTGCTGTTGTCGAAGATATGTTTAAAGACAAGAAAGATGAAGAAGTTATTTTGTATTGCACTGGAGGTATTAGATGCGAAAAGGCGAGCGCTTGGATGAAGCACAAAGGTTTCCAAAATGTAAAACATGTAAAAGGTGGAGTGATTGATTATGCACATCAAGTAAAAGATAAAGGTTTACCAAATAAGTTTAAAGGCAAGAACTTCGTATTTGATGAAAGAATGGGAGAAAAGATCGGGGATGAAATAATTGCTAAATGTCATATCTGTCGCGAGACACCGTGTGACGATCATATAAATTGTAAAAACGATGCATGTCACGCTCTGCTTATTGCTTGCCCAAAATGTTTAGAAAAATACGAAGGATTTTGTTCGGCTAAATGCAAACTTACAAGTAAGCTACCGTATAAAATAAATAGATTTTTATCACAAGGTTTTTCTAAAAATAAGGTTAAAAATTTCGCTAAAAAATATTATTCAAATAAGGTTCATTAAATATATGGAAAATGAAGAAGATGACGATGTTGTAGAAACAAGAGATAGTAACGGAGCTTTACTTGCAGACGGAGATACTGTTGTGATTATCAAGGATCTAAAATTGAAAGGAAGTTCTGCTGTTTTGAAACAAGGAACGGTTGTAAAAAATATTCGATTAACAGGGGATGAAGAATTGATAGAGTGTCGTGTCGATAGTATGAAAGGAATTATGCTTCGAACAGAATTTGTAAAGAAAAAAGTATAATTGGGGATATAATAATATTTTATATAGTATAATTTTATTATTAAAAGTATATAAAAATATTTATATGGCAAAAGGAAATAACGCTCGTAAAAAAGAAACAAAGAAACCAAAGAAGGCAAAGAAGTAAAACAAAAATCCCCGCAATAAAGCGGGGATTTTTGTTTAAAGGTTTAAGCTCTTTGTACGTTTATCGCACTTGGACCCTTTGGAGAACTCTTGTCTTCATCGTAAGAAACAGTGTCTCCTTCGTTTAGTTCGTCAAATTGAACTCCAACTAGTGAATTTGCATGAAAGAATAAATCCTTTGCTCCTTCTACAGCGATGAAACCAAAATATTTGTCCTTAAGAAGTTTTTTTACTGTACCTGTCATTTGAGTTTGGTTGTTTAGTTAATAAATACAAAATGAATACTTAGCTTCTAAAAACCGACTCTTTTTGAACTCTAGTTTCTTTTGCTTTTAAAGGATAACACAAATATCTTATATTGCCAATAGTAAACAATCTTGTTTTAAAAGGGGTATAATTTAGGAATGACTTCAATATTTATAGTTTTTGCGGGGTTTATAATAGGCTTAGGGGCTGTTACGGTTATAGATACTTTAGGATTTTTAGGTAGAAAATCAGTTTACTGGACAGAAACAACTATTCGCGCGCACAAAGTTACAAAACCTCTTATTTGGATTGGTATGTTTGTTGTTGTTTTAGGATATGCGCTTGTATTGGCAGACGGAATAATTACAAAAGGTCAATTCATAACAAGTTTACTCGTTATGGTAATTATGATTTTAAATGGTTCTTATCTTTCTTTTTATATAAGTCCGCAACTTTTGAAAAAAGAAATTGAAGGAAGGGTGACCGAGCTATTGTCCTCTGATTTACAAAAAAAGATAACCATGAGTTTTTTGGTATCTTTTATTTCTTGGTGGGGGTTACTTCTTTTAACAATTTATCAAATTTTTATTTAATATGAATTTATTTTTAAAGTTGAGTCGGCCAAGATTTTGGATTTATGAACTAGGTTCTTTTTTTATTGGAGTAATTATTGTAGCTACGAGTACGACGGATCTAGTAAAATTTGATACATTGCTTTTTGCTTTTTATTTTTTGTTTCCAGCAAATCTGCTTATTTACGGAATAAATGATATTTATGATTATGAAACTGACAAGCTCAATCCAAAGAAAAACCAATACGAATTATTACTTCAAAAAGAAAAACACAAATCAGTTTATTGGGCAATTTTAATTACAAATATTCCATTTGTAATATATTCATTTTTTGTATCCATGCCAGTTTTTTTGTGTATGCTCGCTTTTATATTTTTTGCTTCATTTTATTCAGCAAAACCAATTCGCGCAAAAGCTCGCCCAATTTTGGATTCTCTTTTTTCAGCCAGTCATTATATTGCGACGGGTGTTTTTGGTTTTTATTTACTGGGAGGAGAAAATTTTCCGATTTTAGGTGTTATTGCTGGAATTCTTTGGGCTATGGCAATGCACGCGTATTCTGCTGTACCTGATATTTCGGCTGATAAAGGTGCGAACCTAGAAACAGTCGCAACCTATCTTGGGTCAAACAAGACAATAATTCTTTGTGGATTGTTTTATGTTTTGTCTGGAATTATTTTTTTTAAACTGATAGGTTTTTATGCAATTTTTGGAATGGCTATTTATATTCTATTGATGAGTCTTAGTTTTGGAAAGGACGAGGAAGGAGTCTTTAGGGTTTATAAATACTTCCCGTTAGTAAACACACTTTTGCCGATGATTTGG
>DAORIO010000029.1:0-7184 GCA_035438585.1 Minisyncoccota bacterium
TTGATATATTTTTATCTTGAACAATTTGAATCTTAAAAGGAAGCGGTGGATTAGTATCCATTAAATCAATTTTACTTTCTAAAACTTCATCTTTTATATTTAAAACTCTTGGCCAATCCAAAAAATCAACTGCGAGACCAGAACCGTCGTTTCTAAACATCTCCCCCTTATCCAAATAAATTTCAGCTCGCCCGGGACTAATTGGTTCAAAGATTAAATCAATTACTTTTACTGGTTGTATTTTAGCTGGATCAATAATTGGATCAATAACTCCATAAAATCCTCCCGGGGTTATACCAGAAAAATAAACTATATTATTTTGCACCCTAGGTCTATCCACAAAAAAAGAAACTATAGAATTTCTTTCTATACTATTTACAAATTTTAGTGTCTCATTTGAAAAACCAATATTAAAATCTAGAGCATTTATTGGTGCATCACTAGTAGAAACAACTTCCACACTTACAATAAACTGCTCTCCGATTTTATACTCTTCTTTTGGAGTTTTAATAAACAAATCAGCCCCAAACGTAATTTTGGGAATACTTATAAGTAGTGCGATTATTAAAATTGATTTTAAAAAATTAGACATAATATTTTTTATAACTACAGTCTCAATACTACCCTGTCCAGTAATAAGCCATAATACTAAAATCAGCAATTGTTACTGACCCATCTTTATTCAAATCAACGGTCATTGGAGGTAGTGGTCTTTTATACCAATAAGCAAGAATTGAGAAATCAACAATATTAATTTTACAATCAACAAAGAGATCAGCAATAATTCCACACTTTGTATTATTTTCAAAAACAGACTGTGTTCCAACCTTAAATCCTGCGATTTTAGAATACTCAGAAATTTCAGTCCCTATTTTTGATTTTGATTTTGTTGAATGATCTCCAAATTCAAGAGGTGAAGTGTCGAAAGTAAAAACATACGCTCCATCACTATCACTTTTAGTTGAAAAAAATAATTGATTTTCAGAATTGACTTCAATTACAATATCACTAGTTGGAGAACTTTCACCAAAAACAGTTAAATTATCCCCCCTCTTTACAACAGACTTATCTACTGAAATTGTTGGGGTAAGGAATATCCCAGAAACTGTTGTTGAAACACCCGAAGAAACAAACAGGGTTACAGTAAATGGATTTGAAGATCTTTTGCCTGTTGAATCTGTCCCATAAACAGTAAAAGTATGATTTCCATTTGTAACTCCAGACAAAGATACAGTAAATTTTGCATCAGGACCAGAAACAGTTGTGGCCACAATTACACCATCTTTAAGCAAGGTTACACTTGATAAAGGGTAAGCTCTTCCTGAAAATATAACTGATGCGTTTATAGAAGAAGATCCACTTCCACCACCTCCGCCTCCACCGCCCCCTCCACCAACAACAGCATCCACGGTAGCAGAAATATTAACATCACCTGCTAATACAAAATTATATTGATTACCTAAAAATAATAAACTTAAAAACGTTAATATTGTTATGGTAAGAAGTTTCATTCATTAAGATAGATCTAAGTCTTTTGAACTTTTCTTTCTTTTAATAGTCATTTCTTTTTTTATAGCAATTTCAGCTTGTTGAATAATCCAGTTATTATAAGATCTCAAAATTCTCTTTAATATATTTAGAAGCAGTACAAGGGCGACAATTATTAAAACCAACAACTGCCAAGGAATTACCCAAAAAGAAAGTTTCTTTGTCTCTGTTGTTTTTTCCTTAAACCCAAAAGATAAATTTAACTCTGCTGTAAATCTTCCTAGAGCAAAATTATTCCACTGGTACTTAGCTTTATTAAAAAATCCTTTTATACCTTCAATTTCTTTAAAATCACTCGCGTCTTTTGACCAAACAACTTCATATTTTCTAATCCCTCCTCTTGGCAAAACATTTCCTTCAACATTGTTTGCGTTTAAAGTCTTAGCCTTTATTCCAAATATATTTTTTATAACAATTTCTCCTTCTGGTTTTACAAGTGCATTACCAGAATTTTGAAACCTATAAGTAAAAGAAACAGGCAAAGCGTTATAGTATTTTTTTTGTTTTGTTAAAAAATAATCAAGTATACCTCCACCTTCTTTTACTGGGCCATTAACATTCACTAGAACAATTGAGCAAATCTTTGAACCAATTGCCACCCCTGGATCTGTTAGACCTGGTGGATTAGAGTTCCAACACAAAGCTCCGTAATAACCTCCTGGCTCAGTATTTTCAGGGACCACTATTGCAACAGGTATTTCAGAAACTTCTCCTGCAGAAACACTAACAGCGCCTTCTGTGCTTATCCAAGAAGGCAATCCTTCTGTTGATCCATTTAATTTAGGAGTTCCTGTCTCTCCTTCACCTTCAAAACCTTCCGCAGTTTTATATAAAGTAATATCTACCTCTTCTTCATTTAAAATTTTTACATTTGCCCTAAGTACAGAACCAGGATCTCCTGAGACTTCTATTCTTACAGGAGAAAGAGTTACTGCTTCTGTATAATTAAAAAAGAAAAAAAATGAAAAAATTACGAGTAGTCCATATTTATAAAATTTTTTTAAATTCATAAAATAAAATTAAGAAATATAATTAGAATGTTCCAGTTGCAATATAAGTAATAGTTGTTGAGTAAGCACCAGCTTCCGTTGAAGATGCAATGTTTGCTATATATTGAACATCAATTGTCTCTGTTGTAGAAGCGGCTGTTTCTGAAGCAAGTGTTGTTGTTGTACCCGCAACAAAACTATAATTATTAGATGCATAATCATAAGCAGAAGGAATTGTAACATCACCTCCGTTATCTGCTATCGCTAAAGCAAACTGTTCAGAGCCTGGAGTACCGTCAGAATCTCCAGAAATAGTTGCTACGTCAATCGTATTAGAACCCGATGTTAAAGTTGCCCCAGAATAAGTTATAGAATAACCCCCCGAAGCATTTGTTCCTATTGATAATTCGTGTGCACCTGAAGTAGCTCCTGGAGCAGAAGCTGTTCCAGATGTTCCAGTTGCCCATCTTGCTCCACCAGCACCTAATGTTCCGAAACCTACAGTATTGTCAGATATTGAAAAAGAAATAGTTGGATCTACCGTAGCTGTAATAACAACTTGATCGTCGGCTATTATAGGTATAGCAACGGTTCCAGTATCACCAAAAGATCCAGACAGAGTAAGTAAAGTTGTTCCAGCTGATCCGTTTGTTATCTGCTCAGCACCAGTAGACCCTGAAGTAGCATGTGTACCTATTTCAATAACGATAACACTACCTGCACCGACAGCACCAGAACCATTTGTAAAAGTTATTACAGTAGAAGAAGTTCTAACAACCCCCCAAGTTGCACCAGAAGGGGCAGCAGCCAATGTAACATCTGAACCGTCATCTGATAAGTCTATATCTTCGTAGTCTAATGCTACAGGTATACTAGTTGAGTTATCAAAAGTTAAAACTATTTGAGCAGAAGCAGCGACACCAGTTGGTGTTGTAAAAGTAATAGTGTAATTAGATAAAGTTGATGCTTTTTCTCTAGACAAGACTGTTCTGAATGAAGTAACTGCGGCAGCTTTTGTTGTAAAAGGAAACAAAACAAAAGAAGAAAGAACAAGTGCAGTTACAACAAATATACTAGTTACTAATTTAATTTTTTTCATACTGATTAATAATTTTACTCTTATAATATATTTATATTTTAACCTTTTTAGAAAGAAAAACCTAAAAATACTTTGTGGATAATTGAATTTAAATTAAAAATTTGGAACTAAAGTATAAGTTAGTGTAGAAGAATAACTGCCGGAAGGTTGGATTGTCGGTATGTTTGCTATATACCTAACAGAATAAGTTGTTGTTTCTCCATCTCCATAAGTCGCACTTGCAATTTGATCAGGCAAACTACCTGTATCAAAAGCAAAACCACTTGAAGCATATGGCGAAGATACAACTCCAATTCCATCACTTGCAGTAACCCTAAATCCGAACTGAGAAGTTCCGACAGAAGAAGCTGTATTTGTGTCCCCAATAGCACTTATGGTATCTGCCCCATTTGTCAAAGTTCCACCATCAACAAGAATTGTATAGCCATTTTTTAAATTTGTTGAAGCAGTTATTGTATGAGCTTCAACTTCTGTAGCTGAACCAGTTCCGTCACCTGTTGCAAATCTAGCACTAGAAGAAGAAAGCGTACCAAAACCAATTGTATTATCAGAAATAGAAAACGAAACAGTCGGCACGGCTGGTAAATACATATATCTGATACTAGTAAAAGCAAAATCCCAATCTCTTGTCGTGGTAGATGTTGCTGTAGATCCACTAGTACGCAATCTTAAACTAACTAAATTATTATCAAGATCCACATGGTCTTCAGGATTCACTGGCCAAAGACCATTAGTAAAAGTATATGTTGTCAAAGCATTTGTTGTACCGATAGTAGACCAACCTCCAGTAACAGAAGTTGTTCCTGGTGCAAATTGACCTGAAAAATCTTTAAGCCCTAAGGCTATAGTGTTCGTAGTAACATTACTTCTAAACCTAGCGGCATAATACACTCCGGTAACAGCGGTATTATTTGGAACAGTAACTGGCATAGAAACATTTTGAGAAGCAGAGTAATGTGTCCCCCAAGTACCTGCCCAGTCTGTAGCATAAGGAGTTGTAGCACAAGGAGATGTATTATTTAAACATGTTGCAACTTGCCAAGTATTTCCTCCTGTTGAAGTAGTTAAGACATCAATATCTCTAGTATTAGAAGCATCTGTTGCATTATCATCACCAAAAGAAGTTTCGGATAAACTTGTACTTGTATTCACAGAACCTACGACTATATAAAACTGATCAATTGAAAATGTTTGAGTACCAGCAACTGTACTATAAATCCTAACCCTAGCCTTACCTCCTGAAATATAATTAGATAATGTAACATTGTTTTTTGCAAAATAATTTAATTGCTCCACATTTGATCCAGAGGCAGTTATTTGTCCGGAATGCAGATCTTCCCATCCGGGAGTCGTGTAATTATAAATTGCCAAGTTGTAAGTCATAATAGAAGAAGAAATATAGGCTCCCTCCAGATAAACCAAAATTGTATTTGCGTCTGAATATGGTTGGATATCATTAAATTCAAAATATCCGTCCATTGGATTTGGAGTTTGGTTGGTTAAAGTTACACGGTTGTTATCAGAAAGAGCGGTATAGTTTATTGCATTCGCAAAATTCCCTGTCCAAGAATTTTGTTTAGTATACGAAGTTGGATAATAAACAGGATCAATACCTAACTCAATCGCCAATCTGTCTATATCAAACTGAGCAGTTGAGTTTGTTGTTGAATAATAACGAATTCTGGCAGTTCCATTGTTAACAAAATTTGTAAGAGGTGTATCGATAGGAGAACCTGGATTTGAACCTGTTTGGAAATATCCATTCCATATTTCTATGGTTCTTACAGTATCGGTTGTCTCAGACGAACCGGATGTTGGTATTTGAAGAGTTCTCCATCCACCACCAGTACACTCGGTATCAGCGGAATGACTTACTCCAGTTGAACTGACCCAGTCACAAATTTGCAAAAAATAAGTTCTTGCGGTTGTGACATTTTTTTGCTCTGATGTAATTATCATTTTATTAGCATTGTTTATATTCATATTTCCAACATCTAAATAAACGTTTAGTCCAGTTGTGGTTCCTAAATTTGACCAAAAAACGTTATCTGTTGTAAGCGTACCTCTCCACGTAGCCATATTAGTTGCACTAACAGCAACGGCTGTTCCTAAAACAAGTCCACCATTTGTAGGAATATACTGAGAAGTCAAAGTTCCTCTATAATTTTGGTCATTTACCCATCTAAAAGCAACCATTGCAAAATCCCAATTGACCGTAACACTAGTTATCTGAGTACTTACCGTTGTTTTGATACGCACTTTCACCTTGTCAATATCATGATACAAATGATCTTCTGGATTTGCCTGAAGTAAAGTATTACCCAAAACATAACTAGTTGATGCACTTGTGGCACCAACGGTTGTCCATGAACCAGAAATAGTTTGACCAGATGTGTGACCAGATGTATCTAAAATACTAGTTTGTACTGTCATAGTCGTACTATTACTTCTATGTCTTGATATTAATCGAAGGGCTGTAATACTAGAATGAGTTGGCTCACCCGCATCAATGGTTAAATTATAAGCAGCAGCATGATTTGTTCCAATTGTCCCAACTCTATCTGTACTATAAGGATTTTGCGCACAAGGAGCAGTCGTATTCAAACAAGTTGCAACTTCCCAGTCAGCACCTGTTGTATCTGTCGCTGAAAGAGCATCTACGGTTTGAGTATCTGTTGCGGTAGTTGTATTATCATCTCCATAAGAAACTTCAGATCCGGTTGTTCCACTAGTTGTTGCACCAACTACTATATATAGTTGGTCTATCTGAAATGTTTGTGTTCCCGTAGCTGTACTATACACACGAATAGACGCTTCTCCATTTGAAATATAGTTAGATAACGTAGTATTATTTTTTGCAAAATAGTTAAACTGGTCCGCCGAAGCTCCAGATGCCGTAATTTGTCCTGAGTGTAAATCTTCCCACCCGGGAGTCGTATAATTATAAATTGCGACATTATAAGTCATAGTTGTAGCAGAAACATACCCGCATTCACAAGAAACAAAAATTGTATTTGCTCCAGGAAATGTCTCAATTCCTCTAAAGCTATAATCAATATCCATCGCCGCACCCGCCTGATTTGTCATACTCATACGAGCATTATCTGTATTTCTAACTGTTGTATAAAAGTTTGAAGTAGTGCCAGAATAAGAACCATTTTTAGAAAAAGTGTAAGGATAATATTGAGAATCATAACCAAGCTCAATTTGAAGACGGTCAATATCAAGATTAACAGTAGAGTTTACTGTAGAATAATATCTAACCAAAATAGTATTATTGGAAACAAAATTTGTAAGAGGTGTATTAATAGTAGTACCAGGACTTGATCCTGTATAAAAATACCCATTATAAACTTCGAAGGTTGTTGTTGTGTCAGTATTGTTTGTAAAACCTGTACCATATGGATAATTGAGTGTTCTCCAACCACCGCCTGTGCACTCTGTATCAGCAGTATTGTTAACATTTGTAGAGTCACTCCAATCACAAATTTGTACAAAATAAGCACGTGAACCTGACGCATTTTTTGATTCACTCGTTACAATAATCC
>DAORIO010000030.1:0-6764 GCA_035438585.1 Minisyncoccota bacterium
TGACAAAATTATAAAAAATGGTAGTTTAAAGAAAAACTTCAGACTATGAAAAAGCTCTTAATTCTTACTTTAACAATCTTCTTCTTTAAATTTGCAGAAGCTCAAGAGACGAAAGTTTCAATGAGTTCATCAGCCGGTGTTCCGCATGACGGCATAAAATCTTTAAATCATGAAATGTCCGGTTCGTATTCTATTTTATTTCACGATCAAACAGTTGGAATATGGTTCACGGGAGTTGGATTTGTTTACAATACGGCTTTTAAGTACAAGCCCGATACTATTTCGAGAATTCGAAATATGCACGTTGCCGAATTAAAATTCGGTTTTAATATTCCGGATTCTTGGAATCAGTATGTTTGTGGTCCGGCTATTATGTTTAATATTGGTGTTGGTTTTAAGGCCGAGGGTGATGCTTATCCTAATGCGCCGATTGAGCTCGCGATTTCTTTGCAACAAAATGGAAATCTTCCTTTTACATTTGCTGATAATCTAAAGCTCGGATTATTTGCTCGAGGTACCCTTGGGACATTTCTATATAAAGATTTAGATTTGGAGCCGGATAAGAATTTGCGTAACAATTATTTCGGAACAGTTGAAGCGGGACTTCGTGTTTACATTGTAGACAAGTAAAAACAAAAGAAGATAATGTAAAAAGCTTGCCAAACGGCAAGCTTTTTTATTTGTAAGTCTATATTCTAATTGTCTAAAATCTAATTTCTATTTCAATTTGTCTGGTCTGTGATTCTCGCACTTGTTATTTGAGCAACGCTCTGGAATAGTTTTGGTGCCTTCCATCATTAAAGCTCCACACATTTTACAAATATTTCCAGTTGGTTTTGCTTTTATTGCACTTTTACAATCTGGATAATTTGAACAAGAATAAAATATTCCAAATCGTCCTTTGCGTTCCATCATTTCTCCATCTTTACATTCCAAACACTTTACTCCCGTCATTTTCTTTTTTCGTTCTTCTTCGTCTTCTTTTATAAATTTACATTTTGGATATCTAGAACATGAAATAAAAGATCCAAATCGTCCTTCTCGAATTACCAATTTTCCACCACCGCTTTTTGTCGCTTCTTTTGGATTTCCATCTTTGTCGATTCCACACAGAGGGCACATTTGACCAATTTCTTTTGGGCCTTCAAGAATTTTTCCTTCAATTGTTCTTCCGCCAACACATTCTGGGAATTTTGAACATGACAAAAACTTTCCATTTTTTCCTAACTTGATAATCATTTCGGCTCCACAAACAGGACATGGAAATTCTTTTGGCGCATCACCTAGATTTGTAATTTTTTCAATTTTGTCTTTTGACTTTACATCTTTTAGAAATGGTCCGTAAAAATCTTTCAGAGTTTTTACGTATTCTCTTTTTCCATCAGCAATATCATCGAGCTTGTCTTCCATTTCTGCAGTAAAAGTATCTGATATGTATTCCATAAAGTTTTGCTCCAAGAAACTCGAAACAACATCTCCTGTATCAGTAGGGAAAAGTGTTCGTCCTTCTTTTGTCACATAACCTCTCTCTTCTATTGTTCGCATGATGCTTGCATATGTAGAAGGTCGTCCAATACCTCGAGCTTCAAGTTCTTTTACAAGTCCTGCTTCTGTATAGCGTCCTGGTGGTTGAGTTTCTTTTTTAAGACTTCCAAGTTCTAGGACTTTCAAATTTTCTCCTTCTTTTATTTCTGGAAGTTCAACGTCTTCACCGCGTGCATCACTATCAACCAAAAGCCATCCAGGGAAAAGGACACGTGAACCATTTGCTGAAAAAGTTGGATATTCATCTTTTTCTTTCCAATTTGTAAGCGCACTTTTTATTGGCAATGCAGAGAGTTTTGTCTTCAATAATTTTGCATCAGACATTTGTGATGACACAGCTCTTTCCCAAATAAGTTTGTAAAGTTTTTTTTGTTCGTCATTGTTTCCAGCGTTTTCTTTTTCAAAATGAGTTGGACGAATTGCTTCATGAGCTTCTTGGGCGTTTTTTGATTTTGTTTTATATGTATGAGCTTCTGCGTATTCTTTTCCGTATTCTTTTTCAATAAGAGAGAGGATTTGTTTTTGAGCTTGGGCTGAAACATTTGTACTATCTGTTCTCATATATGTTATATGACCTGCTTCGTAAAGTTTTTGAGCAACTTGCATAGTACGTGATGGTGAAAATCCAAGTCTAGTCGAAGCAGTTTGTTGAAGTGTTGAAGTAGTAAAAGGTGCACGAGCAACTCTTTTTTGTTCGCTTGTTTTTAATTCGATAACTTCCCATTCGTTTTTTCTACCAAATTCAACAACTGCGTTTACAAATTTTTCATCTCTTGGTTCTACGCCCGCAGTCAATTGTATTTTTACTTTTTCTCGTCCTGAGCTTGTCGAATGGGTTGCAGTTTCAAACATTCCCTCAAGCACCCAATATTTTTCAGGAACAAAAGCGCGGATTTCTCTTTCGCGTTCCATAATTATTCGAAGAGCTGGTGATTGCACACGCCCAGCAGAGAGTCCATAACGAACTTTTTTCCAAATAAGACCAGAAAGGTCATATCCAACAAGACGATCAAGTACCCGACGAGCTTCTTGAGCTTTTACCAAATTTTCATCTATATCGCGCGGATTTTCCAAAGCAAACGTCACTGCTTCTTTTGTGATTTCATTAAACGCAACTCTTTTTATTTTTGCTTTTATTTTTTTATCTGAATCAAGTATTTCTTTTATATGCCAAGAAATTGCTTCTCCTTCTCGGTCAGGGTCAGTTGCAAGCATTACTATGCTTGCTTTTTTCGCCAAGCTTTCGAGTTCATCAACTACTTTTTCTTTTCCTTTTGAAATTTCGTAATGGGGAATAAAGCCACCTTCTATATCGATAGCTTTTTTGTTTGATTTTGGAAGATCGCGAATGTGTCCAACAGAAGCACGAACAGTATATTCGCCGTCCAAATATTTTTCAATTGTCTTTGCTTTTGAGGGTGACTCAACGATTAAAAGTTTCATAACTAAGATTAAGTAATACTATATATGTATTTTTTTGGCAAATAATAAAATAAAAAACACGGTTATTTAGCCGTGTCGTTTGATTTCTTTTCTAGTAAATAGAAATCATTTTTTTTAATGAGATAGTTTATAGCTTTGTCAGACAATTTTGGGTCCGTGGATATTTCGAGGATTTCAAATAAATCCTTTTCGTAAAAAGTCATTCCATTTAACTCAAAGTAATCTAATTTTGCAAAAACATATTGAGAGTAAAGTTTTTGAAATGTTTTGTCATCTCTAAATACAGATTGCTTAATAGTTTTTTCTTTTGGACATGTTGTTGTCGTGTAAAAAATCCAATCTGGCTTATAGTCTTTGAGTTTTGTTTCAGAAATTCTTAATCTTGTTCCAGCTTCTTTTTTTAGCAACGCCCTTTTTTGTTTGTATTTATTATTCAATATAAACCAGATAATAAGGCCAAGTACTGGAAGTAAATGTGCAGTCAGTATCCATATTTTATAGAACATAGTTTTTAGTTTTTTAGAATTCTATAACTTTTTCAACTTGAGTCAAACCGGGTAGTAGATTTTGGTGTTGCAAACATTTGTGCGCCCCATGGCGCTACACCAAAATTCACTGCCCGGTCAAATAAAAAAAGAGCCGAAGCTCTTTTTTAGCCGTATGCTCCTTTCCATCGAGCCTCAATTATTGTAAATCCATGAAATGATTGTTTAGAAAGAAAATGACCCTTATTTGCATAAAAATGAATTTTACAACCAGCGCCATATCTTTGTTCGTTATATCCACATCTTTTCAGTAATTCTTCTGAGAGCCCTTCTTTCATCCAAGAAGCTGTAAGTGTAAGAGTGTATGGAATATCATTACCCCTTCCATGTTCAAGTAGTATGGGGTCTTGATAGTCAATAATTTTATATCTTGACTCACTATTCTTTTTATGCAACTCGCGCGTACCAGTAACGGAAGTTACTTGGAGTTTTCTTTTTAAAAAGTCTACAGCAGAATCTCCAAAAAAGTATAAATCACAGATTATTGTCTGTCCTTCTGCTATTCTTTCAATCTCGTCATTTTCAAAATAAATATAGTAATCACGATCACTCCTGTCATAATATGCTTTCATTGTATTAAGTTTTTCTTTGAGCTTATTGTTTAATTTAACGGATGTCAAATTAGGATTAAATCTTCTGTATCAATCCCAATTCTTCTTTTGCATAACCTTTTATTTCTAAAAGTGAAAGAGTCGCATTTATTTCACTAGGATCTTTTTCAAGACGAGAGATTATTTCATCTCGCGCAAGTGGTTCTATAAGTATCTCTAGTATTTCTAATTCATCTGGTGTGCAATCATCATATTTATTTTCTTTTATTTCTTCATCATGTGGATTTATTCCAAGCGCAATCAAGACATCTCGCGCTTCGGTTATAGGATATGCGCCTTCTTTGATAAGACGATTTGTTCCAAATGATGCAGATGAAAATATACTTCCGGGAACAGCTAAAACAATTTTATTGTAATCAATAGCCATTCGAGCAGTGATAAGTGTTCCAGATTTTTCTTCAGCCTCTATTATTAGTACAGCATCCGAAAGTCCTGCCATAATTCTATTTCTTTGTGGAAATGTCCAAATAGCTGCTTGAAGTTCAGGTTCAAATTCTGACAAAATTCCACCACCTGCTTCGATTATTTCGCGGGCAAGCATTATGTTACTTCGTGGATATAAAACTTTTTCAGAAAATCCAGATCCAGGTACGGCAATTGTCGGAAGTCCGTTTTTTAGTGCTGAGCGATGGGCGATAGTGTCGATACCAAGAGCAAGACCAGAAACAATTACAATTTTGTATCCCTTGAGTCCTTCTATTATTTTCTCGCATGCATCACGGCCATAAGTCGTGTGTTTTCTAGAACCAACAACTGTTAAAAATTTATATTCTTCAAAATCAGGCAAATTTCCTTTTAAGAAAAGTTTTTTTGGAGGTTGAGGAAGCTCTTGTAAGCGCAGAGGAATATTGCTTTGTGGTGCAATTTCTTCATCCATAAATAAATTCTAGCACTTTGTTATTATTTTGTAGATTGGATAATTTATTGTAATATTGGATTTAGGATTCATTGGGAAACTAATGCCTAATTTTAATTGTTAATTCTTTATTTCAAACATGCTTGATATCAAATTTATTCGGGAAAACCCAGATTTAATAAAAGAAGCTGTTCGCCGAAAGCGATCGTCTTTTGATGTAGACGCACTTATAAAAGCAGACGATGAAAGAAGGTTAGCTCTTAAAGACTTTGAAGATGCAAAAGCTATGCAAAACAAAGTTTCTGACGAGATTGCGCAAATTTCTGATCCTGAAGAAAAACAAAAGAAGATTGCTGAAATGAAAGAATATAAGGCGGGCGTTGAAGAGAAAGAAGTTAAGGTAAAAGAAGTCATGACTATTTGGCAGAGATTAATGCTTCAAGTTCCAAACGTTCCTGATATTTCTGTGCCAGAAGGAGAAAGTGATGAAGACAATCAAGAAGTAAAAGTTGTAGGTACAAAACCAGAATTTGATTTTGAGCCACTTGATCACATCACAATACTAGAAAAAAATGATTGGGCGGATTTTGAAAGAGGTTCAAAGGTTGCAGGATTTCGTGGATATTTTTTGAAAGGTGCGATGGTGGAACTTTCTTTTGCAATTTTTCAATCATTTTTGAATGATCTTATTGCTAAAGGCTATACACCAATGATGGTGCCTTCACTTGTAAAAAAAGAATTATTGATGGGAACAGGATATATCCCGGGCGGCGAAGAAGATTTGTATCAAACTCAAGATGGAGATTATTTGGCTGGAACTGGGGAAGTTGCAGGTATGGGTTATTACATGGATGAAGTTTTGCCAAAAGAAAAAGTGCCAACAAAGTTTGCCGCATTTTCTACATGTTTTAGACGAGAAGCGGGAAGTCATGGAAAAGATGTAAAAGGTCTTATTCGTGTGCATGAATTTTTCAAACTAGAACAAATTATTCTTTGTGAAGCTAGTCATGAAGAATCTGTAAAATATCACGAAGAAGTTACAAAAAATGCTGAAGAATTTGTTGAGTCTCTCGGTCTTTACTATCATGTTGTTGCAAATTGTGGGGCAGATCTTGGTCTTGGGCAAGTAAAAAAATATGATATCGAAGTGTGGATGCCGTCACAGCAAAAATTCCGAGAGACTCACAGTGCATCATATTTTCATGATTTTCAGACAAGAAGACTTAATATCAGATATCGAGACGATGAAGGTTCGATGCGATTTGCTCATTCAATAAACAATACAGCTGTTGCCACTCCTCGATTTCTTGCAACAATAATAGAACAATATCAGACTAAAGACGGACGGGTTCGTGTTCCCGAGAAGCTCAAGCCTTTTATTGGGCGAGAGTTCTTGTAATTTATGCGCTACCGACCACCGGAGCGCAAGGAGAAGGTTCCTCTAGATGTAAAAGCTTTTGCAAAGCGATGGGTTTTGCGTTTTGTGATTATTGTAGGATTAATTGTTGGACTTATATTCTTGCTTCGAGTAATAAGTTATGCAAAAGGTTTAAATATAACAGAAGTTGTTGTCTCGGGAACAATATACGCAGATGGCCAAAAGATAGAACGTTCAGTAGAAAAATATTTAGAAAAACCAATTTTGGGAATTTTTTCGCGCCGAAATATTTTTTTGATTTCTCGCTATCGACTTGAAGAATACATAAAAGAAGAAAACAAGGGACTAAAAGGTGCAGTTGTTGATATAAAAGATAAAGTTATAAA
>DAORIO010000031.1:0-5297 GCA_035438585.1 Minisyncoccota bacterium
AATTGTATTTACCCGAAGAAATAAAAGTAAGTGAGGCGGAAGTGTAAAAATTTGATTTCCAAAAAACATCATCCATCCAGAAATATCTCGCTCTGTCGATCCTTCATTTTTTATTTCTATATTTTTATCTTGATCGATGCTTTGAATTTTAAGCCCCGGCTCAATAACCGTTACAACAATTTTTAGCGTTGCATCTGGTGTAACATTTCTTTCTTTTTCAAAATAATCCAAAAATGCAACATACTTTCCTACTTTTTTATAAATATGAGAAAATTCTACAACATCTTTGGCTTGATAAGTCATTCCGTCTCCGAAATTCCATTTAAAAACCCCAACTTTTAATTCTTGTCCGTATTGATTGAAAACATTTACTTTGAATCTAAAAGGAACCCCAACAACTGCATTTTGATCAACTTGAGCTTTTACAATTGTTCCATTATAAATTTTTTTTAATTCTTCTTTTTCATCAGAAGAAGTTTGAACTGTCTGTGTTTCATTATCTTCATTTTCGTTTTCTTCGTCTCCTTGGTCTTCTGCATCTTGATTGTCCCCCTCAAATACCTCGTCTGTATTTTCTGCACCTGGCGTAGGAATACCTGCCGTCCAACTTCCAGAGTAAAACTGCAGACTATTTCCAATACCAGCAGACTGACCTCCACCCGTATATGTTACTTGAAAGATAACGCTATTGTTATTATCTTTTATTGCCAAACTTTCCCCGGCATTATTAAAAGATGACCAAGAAGAATCTAAAATCATCCCAGAAAAACTTGGGTAATCTTCTAAAAATTTTGCAGGGTCTGAGACAATAACAGCGTAACTATTTGCACCCAAAGTAAAACCACCCTGATATTCAGCAAGTCCATGATTTGAACCTTCCTCAAAAAACTTCCAACCGCTTAAACTAACACTACTTCCAGAATTATAAATCTCAATCCATTCGTGACCAGTATCTGTTCCTGGAGCATCGTACATTATTTCGCTTATAGACACATCGGCCGCGCTCGCAAATACTGGAGCAAAAAACAAAACAAAAAATAAAATAATTTTAACCCTGTGGCTCATTCTCAGTTTTTAATAAATCTCTTAAAACATCTTCGGGAACGTCTTTTTGTGGTGTTGGCAAAGAATATTCATTTTTTTGAGATTCTGGTGTTGGTGGAGGTGTCTGAATTGGATTTATTGTTTTTGGTTCTTCTGCTGTGACTGGCTTTGGTTGTTCTATGATTGGAGATTTTACTGGTGCTGTTTGTGGTGTTTCAATTTTTGGAGAAACAGTGCTTTCTGTTTTTTTACTAGCGAGTGCTTTTTCAAGGGCGTCTTTTAAAAGAGAACTTGATTCTGGTGTTATGGCACGAGTCGGTTCTTTTTTAACAAAAGACGAAGCAGGTTTTTGAATATCTGTTTTTGGAGTTTCTACAATTGGAAGTTCTACCTTTGAAGGGCTGTCGCTTTCAAGAGTTGAAAGGATTTTTTGCAAAGATGGTGATATTTTTACCTCTTCTTTTTTTGGTTGAGCTACTAAAGTCTCGGTATTATTTGTTACCTGCTTAACAATTGGTTTTTGAATTATTTCTTGTTTTACAATAGGGGCTTGCGCTGGAATAGGTGGATTGCTAACCACAGGTGAAGGATTTTGTTTTGGATTGTTGTTTTTCCAGGGCTGCGCAGGTTTTAGTGTGGAATAATTTGAGTTCTGATTTTGATTTGGTCTTGGGGTAAAATTTTCTTTTCTAGGTTCTGTATTTTGAAACCTATTTGTAGAAGGAATAAATTCTTTTTTCTGATCAAAATCTTTAAAACTTTTTTCAAAAGGCTTATTTGGTTTTTCAAAAGTTTTTTCACTAGCAACAAATTCTTTTTTCTCTGGTTTTCCGTCGTCATACCAAGATCTAATATTTTCCTCGACTTGTGATCGTGGTGCAGCAAATTGTTCTCGAGAACTATCGATAATTTCCTTTGCAAAAGATCTGTGGGTCTCTTTTATTGGTGCCATACCTGTACCAGAAAAAGGTTTTGACCCCACACCATTTATCATAAGTCGTAAATACATTTGGTATTTTCCCAAGTTCACAATATCTTCGGCATTGAAAGCGGGCGCCAATTCTTTTTCAAAAACTTGAGCATCGAACGAACCGACACGATAAATAATCATCGAACCAACGTTCCCAAACACAGCCGCGCGAACCGCTTCGGACATTTGCTCTACATATTGGTGAGCAATGATAAGGTTTAGTTTGTATTTTCGAGCTTCAGACAAAATGTCCGCAAAAGAGTCCGATGCAAAAGATTGGAATTCGTCGACATATAAATAACAATTTGGAAGAGCTTGAAGAACTTGCGGAGTCACGTCTGCTCGTGACATGGCCGAAAGATAGATTTTTGTAATCAACATTCCACCAAGAAGGTTTGCATTTTGTTCTCCAATACGTCCTTTTGAAAGGTTGACGATTAAAATCTTACTATTATCCATTATTTGACGAATATCAAAAGAAGACCTTGGTTGGCCAATAATATTTCGCACAAGTGGATTTGTAGAAAATTGCCCAATTTTATTTTGAATAGCAGCTCCAGCTTCTTGCATATATTTATCAGAATATTTTGCAAATTCATCTACCCAAAAAGCTTTGACAGAAGAATCAGTTACATTTTCAACAACTTTTTTACGATAATCTTTGTCTGAAAGCATTCTGTTTACACCAAGAAGTGTTGCGTCTGGATATTCAAGAAGCGCCAATAGAATATTGTTTAGAATATATTCCATACGCGCACTCCATGCATCTACCCAAATCTTTTTAAATGAACTCATAAGCCCTGACGCAACAAGAGGTCTTTTATCAGCCCCGACATCTTCGAGAACATTGAATGCAATTGGAAATTCAGAATCAAAAGGAGCAAAATATACAACATCACGTATTCTATCTTCTGGAACAAAATCTAATATTTTATCCGCAGAACCTCCGTGTGGATCCATAAAAACAATTCCGTCACCATTTTGCACGTCTTGGATTGCCATGTTTTCCAAAATAGTAGATTTACCCATACCTGTTTTTCCGATCACATACATATGTCGAGTACGATCAATCGCTTTAATACCGAACTTAGTTCGGGCTCCACGAAAGTCAGTTTCACCAAAATACGTTATTCTGTTTGGGTCAAACATATGAGAAAATTATAACATTTTAAAAATAAAAAAATATGATAAACTGGCGTGAATAAATATTTTAATTTATTAAACACTTGGAAATTTAATAAAGGGCCGTTAGCTCATTTGGTAGAGCGCTTCCATGGCATGGAAGAGGCGACCGGTTCGATTCCGGTACGGTCCACAGAAATCGTCACTCAGTGACGATTTTTTATGTATGACCGTCAGCACAAGAACTGCTTCTTGTGCGACCGGGATCGAAAGGGTTTTCGTTATTAAGGAAGACAAAAGTCTGACGCAATCGAAAACCACCCGCTGCGGTAGGCAGAGATTTCCGGTACGGTCCACAAAAAACACCCTTTCGGGTGTTTTTTAAAATTCTAATTCTTGATTTATTTCTAATAGGTTAACCGATTGTTCTGTTTTAATCTCCGTATTTTCAATAGTTGCCCCTTTTACAGTTTCAGTTTTTAATATTTCATTTTTTACATCAAGAGATGTTGGATCTTCCAAGTCGTCAAAAATTGATTCGTCATTTAAATCTATATCCAACATTGCATCATCGATACTTTCTTCATCTTCTTCTGTTAGAGCTGGACTTTTTGGATCAAGTAAAATTTCTGTTTCAATAGTTACTTTTTCTTCTGTTGCAAATTTTGCTTTTGCTTGCATACTCACCGCCAAAGGCAAAACATCAGTTGCGTCTACAGACTGAGTCTCTCCGGCTTTTGAAATATTTTCAACTTGCTCAGTTAAAGACGCAGCCAAACTTCCCGCCACATCTTTTGCGGCAGTTTTGTCTGTTGTTTTTAGTTCTTCAACTTTTGAATTTATTGATTCTGTATGTTTTTCAATAGCTTCTGTAAGAGTTGCGTTTTTCTTGTCATCCAACTTTCCAGTGTGAACAAGTTTAATGGCTTCTTCTGTTCTCCTTTCAACCAAAATTATCTCAAACTTTGCTTGCTCTTTTGTTGAGACCAAAAGAAGACCTTGAACTTTTTCTGTAACACCTAATTTGAATGGATAAAGTAAATCACCTGGTAATGTATCTTTTGCTGCAAAAGATACCCCGCCACCGACAAACAAAATAGTAATAAGAGCTGTCGGGACAAATTTTAACCACATAGAAAAAGGTGAGACTGTTGGTCTTTGTGTATGCATTGAAGAACGAGCAAATACTTGGCGTAGTAAGTTTGCCTTTATTTCCTCTTGTTCATTGTTCGAAAGTTTTATTTTACTCGCAAACAATTTAAATTGTCTTTCTAAATCATTCATCTTTTTTAATTATATTTTTTAGTTTTGTGTGAGCACGGTGCAGTCTTACAGAAATTGTATTTTCTGGAATATCTAAAATGTCAGCAATTTCTCCAATCGACAAATCGTCTATGTATCTCATAATCAAAACTTGCTTGTAATCATCTTCCATTTCATCAAGTCGCGGAATAATACCTTCAGCAAATTTTTTATTTTCATGAGATTTTATTGGATTGTCCCCTTCGCTAAAATCTACACCATCTTCCAATATACTATCGAGTGAAAAAATAGGTTTCTTGCGCCTAATCTGATCTACCATCAAATTGTGTGCAATTCTATATAAAAATGGCTTTATTTTTTCAACCTCCCCACCAGCCTCAATATGACTCCAATAACGCATAAATACGTCTTGAAGTAGGTCTTTGGCTATTTCTCTGTCGAATATCTTTACCGCTAAATAACGAAAAATTGGCTGATTATACTCGTTATAAACAGAAATAAAATGGTCGTGTATATCTTTTCTTTTAATGCTCATAGGTTATGACGATTTTGAGGCTATATTCTTACAGAATAAAGGGTAAATTAATAGTAAACTAAATCGCTTTACAAAACAACGATTTTTAGGTGATTAAAGTGACAAATTAGAAGAATCTAGCAGATTTATTGCATAAAAAATATAGGACCTTTTCTTTACATGAACATTATAACTTTTTGTTGAATTCAGAATTAAAATTCTTCATTCATATCAAAAAGCTTTTCTCGTCCTGACGCAAACGAAGCAATTCACTTATTTACGGTCCATGCAAAAAAAGGCCTAACAAAAGTTAGGCCTTTTTTCAACGCGTGGTGTTATTCTAATATTTGCGCGAACCTTTTTTGAAAGAAATGCGGACTCGGC
>DAORIO010000032.1:0-5243 GCA_035438585.1 Minisyncoccota bacterium
AAATATGGAAAATACAGGTTTTTTGCCAATTGAAAGAGCTTGGATAGATAAAGTGGTTTCAAAGGGGTTTGTCGATGTTTGGAGGGCGTTTTTTCCAGACAAAAAAGATATGTATACATATTGGGATCAAAAAACTCGCGCACGAGATAGAAATGTTGGCTGGAGGATTGACTACTTTTTTGCTAGCCCAAAGATATATAAAAAGATAAAGCAGGTAGATATTTATAGCAACGTCTTCGGGTCAGACCATTGCCCGATTGGAATCAAGATTGATTGAAAGTAATTTTTTTGTTATCATCTGGTCTGAGATTCAACTTTTGTGTGCTTTTATTACGGGGGGCGTAATTCGTAAGAGTTACGCCTTTTTTTGTTCCTTAAGAATACTTGACAAATCACCCTATTGATATATAATATATTTAGGCAAATCATTTAAAATTATATCTATGGACGATAGTATAAAAATAATATTAGCGGGGCTTTTTTTAATAGGCACTGCTACTGGTCTCTATTTAAGAAGGGTTAAGAATCCGCCCAATCACTTAAGGGGCGGAGAAAGTATGTCATTCACTGATGACTAAGTAATTCCGGCCTTCGCATAAACCGTTCCATTTGGGACGGTTTTTTTGTATTTTTGATACAATCAATGGATGAAAACTATTGTTTTGGGAGGAGGTTGTTTTTGGTGCCTTGATGCTATTTATAAAAAAGTTGAAGGTGTAAAAAATATAGAAAGTGGTTATGCTGGTGGTCATACAGATTCCCCTACTTATGATGAGGTCTCTTTCGGGCAGACTGGCCACGCTGAAGTTGTTCGACTTACATTTGATGAAAATATAATTGATTTGAAAAATATTTTACGAATTTTTTTCGAAGTTCACGATCCAACAACAATGAATGCTCAAGGTGCTGATATTGGGACTCAATACAGATCGGTAGTTTATTATTCAAATCCCGAAGATGAAAATATAATAAATTCAGCAATAGAAGAAGCGCAAAATAATTTTAAAAATAAAATTGTTACAGAAGTTTCCCCTCTTCCAGCTTTTTATTTGGCCGAAGATTATCATCAGGATTATTATGCTAAAAATCCAAATCAACCATATTGTGTAGCCGTGATATCTCCTAAGTTAGAAAAATTTATAAAACACAAATAAAAAAACCCCCGCGCGTGCAGGGGTTCGGAGTCACTTCATTTTCCAGAAGTCCTGAAAGAACCTAAAAACCTTAAATATGAATGGATTCTTCTGGTAGTGAAGATGGGGGGTAAAGTTCTGTAACTCTCCTGTTAGATAGTATATTAATAAACTTTAAGTTTGTCAAGTTATATTTTATATACTCGTTAAAATACTGCGTATCTGTTCTTCTGAAAGTATATTTTTGAAAATATTTTCTAGTGCTTTAGTTTTTACAAACTTGTTTAATTCTCCCCATGGTCCAGATATTGGTTTGCCTTTTTTCTCCCACTCCACAAGAGCTGTGTGAACAATTTCTCTATCAATTGCAATATATAAAATATCGTCAACGTCTAGTTCCAGCTCTTTTGCTTTTTCTATCTGTCTTTTTTTGTGCTCTTCTTTGTTTGAATTTGTGGTGAATTGAATACCAAAACTCTTTTCGTCAAACTCTTTAGAATTTTTTTCTTCAATACCAATATTTTTTCTTTTCTTCTTTGTTGTAATTATAAAATCAATTTTTTCCTCAACGTCTTGGCGGGCATTTGATGGACGAATTTCAAGTCTTAAATCTGGGCGATCAATTGAAATCATTTCAATCGCACCTATCATCATTTTTTCTGCCACAACACCCTCTTGTTCGCTGCCTTCAGTTTCCCTTTTATGAATTGCGTCGTAGGCTTCCTTTTTTCCACTGCTTCTAGTTTCTGATTCAGAAAGTTTTTTTGCTAATTCAGAATTTAATTTTGTAGTAAAACTGTCTCTTCTTAAAAATAGTGAATATTTTTTTCTAAGTTGTTTTAAGGCACCTGCTTCTTTGTCATTTTCAGTGGGTAGTTTTATTTTTGCGCCAAAGTGTCTGCTGGCGACAAGTTCGCCTATTGAAGTTTCTGTTAAGCCAATAGTAAATTTATTTGCACGTTTGTCATATGAAACTTCTTTGCCAGAGTTTGTTTCAACCACTTCTTCCTTGGTTTTATTTTCTATTTCTTTTATTTTTTCTTCTCCGATTAAATTCTTTTCCCTATCGTCTAAAAATTCATTAAGCTCACCTTCGTAATCAAAATCCGGAGTCTTTTCTATTTTTGGTAATTCTTGTATTCCTTCGTACATTTTATAAGTATATATTAGTTTATAAAAAATATGATAAAATTTAAAAGAATTTCAACAAAATATATAAAGATTATCCCTCCGGATACTTTTCTCGCTCGGACAGACATGCAGCCCTGTCCGAGCGCTTTTCTATTTGACATTAATGTAAATATGGTCTATAATTACATAGAACAAGTTAAATACATTTAATATGAAAAAGATTAATTATTCAGAAGTTGCGATGGCTATACTGGTTGTTGCATTGTACGTGTTTAAACGTATATTCTGAAAAATAAACTTTTTCATAAACCCTAAGCCCGTCTGCAAAGGACGGGTTTTTTTATTTGACATATATATTTAGAAAGAATAAGGTGTTAAAAAATTAAAAAAATGGAAGAATCAAATATTAATATCCAAAAAAAGCGCTTGGAACAATTTTTGTTGGATCTTGAATTTACTTACAAGCAACTACAAAAATCCCACCCTCAAGGTAAGAAGGATAAAGCATTGCTGGAATGCAGAGTGTTGTTAGAGGAAGCAAAAAGAATTCAAAGAGAAAATAATACATCGCAATTTAGTACTGATTCGGCGCCATTTGATACAAAGACGACTTCCTCAGGTTTGATTGGACATCTTCAGATAAGATTTAAGAAGAATGTATTGAAAATCAAGAGATAGAAAAACACCTCAGAAGAGGTGTTTTTAATTTGACAGAATGTATATTTGGTGATATAATTATATAGAACTTAAATCTTGATAAATGCTCGCACTTCAGATTATCTCCGCACTTTTACTTCTTCTTAATAAATATTACGTTCGCAAAAAGAAAACAATTGGCTGGTCTTTAGGAATTTGGGGCACTGTATCAATTACGATTTATTTTTATCTTCAAATGGTTTTACAAAATAAAGGAAACCTTTGGATAATGATCGTGTACGACATTGCTCTAATTTGTCTGATGATATACGGATACCTCCTCTCCTCTTCAAAAAACAATAAATTATCTAATTTATTGAGGAAGTGGAATGTGGTTTTCAAGTTTGTTGTTTCTTTTGTAACAATTGTGGTTTGTGTGTTTCTGCTAATTCAAGCGGTAAGTGCTAACCTTATTGTTATTCAGTTTCTCTCTGCTATTGGTGGTTTGGTGGGTACATTACTTCTTGCTTTTAATACCAAATCTACTAATAAAATTGGTTGGGTAGTATATTTTTTCACACACCTAATAGTTGTATATCTAATGATAGAAACTGATTCAGTCTTTATTGCAATTTGCCAAGTTTTCTCAGCATGGGTTGCAGTATTAGGATTTCGCGACGAATTGAAGAAAAGTATTTAAAGAGCGACCCTAACTGGCCGCTCTTTTTTTATACATTATATTTCTTTTTGATTTCATTTAGCTCCTCCTCCTCGGTTTTTTCTTTTGCTATCTTCCCTTTCTCGCCGAGTGCCATAAGTTCAGCGTCTGGTAATTTATCTAGTTCAAGCGTTCTCTTTTCTAAATACTCTAAGTTATTTTTAGAATCATCTTCTAGGCATTCAGCAAGAAGTGCGTGCAAAATCCAACCCATTTTTCTTCCGGCCGGCATTTTCATTTCTTTTATCATATAGTCTCCATTTATTTTTAGCATTCCGACAGATGTCGGCGCACGAAGAGCCTCTTCGATCATTGTGTGATATTTTCGAAGTCTAAGAGGTGCTTCTTTCTTTTTCATGCCAACTCGATCACACTCACGTACCTGCATAAGGTCCCAGATATTTTCTCGTCCAACATTTACGATTGTTCTTCGTACCGCTGAAAGAGTTATCAGGTCTGGGTCAGAGAAAAACATATGATATCGAACCATTTTTACCACTTTCTCGGTTAGGTCTTTTGGAAATTTAAGTCGCTCCATTATTTTTGAAACCATTCGTGCGCCAACGACTTCGTGTCCATAAAATGTAAACTTTCCCTTCCCTCCTGCTTTTGTGCCGTCCCACCTACGAGTTCGAGGTTTTCCAATATCGTGAAACAAAGCAGAAAGTCTTATGTCTAATGGTAAATTTTTATTAGAAGCATGACCAAGAGCATGAAGAATGTGTTCGAATACATCGTATACATGCTCGCCAAGCTGTTCGCACTTAATTCCCTCTTCAAGTTCTGGAATTATGTATTTGTTTAGACCAAGTTGAATAAGAAGGCCAATTCCAAGCATTGGGTCTTTGGAGTTTATTATTTTTATGAATTCATCACGAATTCTTTCGGCTGAAATATTTTTCATCAGATCAGCATTTTTGGAAATTGAAGCTAGTGTTTCACTGTCAATCGCAAAACCGAGCTGTGCTGAGAATCTAACAGCACGAAGCATTCGGAGTGCATCTTCTTGAAATCTTTCATCTGGATGTCCTGTGGTGCGTATTAAACGGTCGTTAATGTCCTTTATGCCGTTATAGTTGTCTTTTATAGCAATGTCCTTTATGCCGTCTGTGTCTTTTATAGCTAAAGCAATAGAATTCATTGTAAAATCTCGTCTTTTTAGGTCTTCGTCTATTGTTTCTGAGTAAGTCACTTCTTCTGGGTGCCTATTGTCGCTATATTTTCCATCTTTTCTGTAAGTAGTAACTTCAAGTGTTTCATATGAAACACTTTCTTTATTTTCACGTGAAACATTGGTTTCTGTTTCATGGGAAACCAAAACACCTACTGTACCAAACTTATTCTCGTACACTGTCTTTTCAAACAAACCTTGAATTTCTTCAGGTTTGGCGTTTGTGGCAATATCCCAATCCTTAGGAATTTTGCCTGTTAGCAAGTCTCTGACACAACCACCAACCAGATACGCTTCAAAACCCCCTTTTTCTAGGGTTTTGGTTACACGTGAAACGAATTCAGGTATTTTATTTGGATCTATTTTTTCCATCCTTTTGGATTGGATTCTTGTGCGGCGTAGGAGAATCGAACTCCTGTCTCATCCTTGGCAAGGACGTGTTCTACCACTAAAC
>DAORIO010000033.1:0-5092 GCA_035438585.1 Minisyncoccota bacterium
ATAAATATAAAAATAAGTGAGTACAAGCCAGATTTTCTTTGGTGTGGAGATACTCCACCTTTGGTTTGGGATGAAGTGCTTAGTTGTTTTTATGTTTCAGAAGATGGGTTTATTTTTTCCAAAGCACCATTCTTTTCTGGAAATGCGTATTTTAAATTCTATGGTCCGCTTGGTGAAGGATTTTCTGTTATTCCGATTGGTTCTAGGATTTCCGATCTGACACAATTTTTTGCTCTTGTTGAATTTAGAGATGCGATTAAAAAACTCGGACTAAAACCTGAATCAATCGCAATTTCAGGGATAGACACAATAACAATGCAACTTTCTCGTGGAGAAAATAGAGACCAAAACGAAGCAACTCCAAAAATTATTTTTAATAAAAATCAAAATTTTAGAACTTTGGCTAGGCATTTAGAGGCTGCAATTGCGCAAGAAGAGTTAAAAAATTCTTTGGCAGATAGATATAACAAACTTTTGTATATTGACCTGCGATATGACAGTAAGGTATTTTATAAATTCCTAAAGTAATGAATTTTTGGCAAGAAAAAAATATACAAGCTAAAAAAGAAGGGAGACCTATCTATTGTTTGGCACCCATGGCTGATGTTACCGATCGGGCTTTTAGGCGTATTATTGCAAAATATGGAAAGCCAGATGTTTTTTGGACAGAGTTTGTTTCAGCTGATGGATTGGCGCACCCAATTGCTCGAGAAAAATTGAGCATTGATCTAATGTATACAGAGGAAGAGCGACCAATAATTGCGCAGTTGTTTTCTTCAAATCCGGAAAATATGAAAAGTGCAGTGAAATATTGTATTGAACTTGGTTTTGATGGAATCGATATAAATATGGGTTGTCCGGATAAGAGTATTGAAAAACAAGGTGCAGGGGCAAGTATGATAAAGACGCCGGAAACGGCGCGCGCGGTCATAGAGTCTGCGCGCGCCGCAATCCTTGAATCTGGAAAACAAATTCCGCTTTCTGTAAAAACACGCGTCGGTTATATGAAGCCTGAAATAGATACTTGGATAAAAATGTTACTCGAGCAAGATTTAGATGCACTTACAATTCATGCGCGCACACGAAGAGATTTGTCGAAAGTTCCAGCAAATTGGGATTATGTAAAACAAGTTGTCAAAATGCGCGATGAAATGAAAAAGAAAACTCTAATCATTGGAAACGGAGATGTTTTGAATTTGGAAGATGCAAATTTAAAAGCCAAAGAATCGGGATGTGACGGGGTGATGATTGGGCGCGCAGTTTTTGGTAACCCGTGGATTTTTAATAAAGATATAAAAACAAAACAATCTGGCGCAAATTTTTATGCAAAAATTTTATCTTTGTTTGGAGTAAAAAATAAATATTGGCTAAGGGCAGAGGCTGGAGTTTCAAAGGAAGAAAAGCTTCGAGTTCTTTTTGAACACGCCGAACTTTTCGATGAACTGCTGGGGGATGTAAAAAGTTTTGCGATTATGAAAAAACACTTCAAAGCGTATATTAACGGCTTCGATGGCGCCAAAGAACTACGACACAAACTAATAGAGTCCAAGGATTTTAAAGAGTTCAAGAAAAATTTTCCAAATTGACAAAAAGTCTGTAAGTAGTAGAGTTTAAAAAACTTTAAACTTAAACAAGATGGAAAAACAGGAAGTATCAATCAAGTATAAAAAGTGGTTAATATCAAGAATCTTCTCATTGATCGCTAATCGTCCGGTTTATCACGACATGATGTATGATGTAAATCTCATTTATTCCGGTGATGAAGATCGTCCTGGTATTAAAGAACGTTTTACAGTTCACGGAATATCTTTTTTTGAAAATCCTGAAACTTTTTTGTCTAAAATCGGAATAGACATGATGGAAGATTTGTCCGAATTAGAAAGAGAAAAAATTACTGGATTTTGTAAAGAAATAAAATTAGCCAATAGTAATGGTGCAATTCGTAGTATTTGCGGAATGGCTCGTAATATTTCTAACTCTTTTTATTTCTATTAATTTACCCGGTTCACAAGACTAAAAAATTATTTGACTTTATTTTTTGTATCTTGTAGATTGTGTGCGGAGCAATGTATAGTTTTGGTTGAACAATCATTTGCTCTCGAACCGCCTTCGCATATCTGAAGGCGGTTTTTTTATTTTCTGTCTTTGAGCTATAATCTTCGTATGTCACACACAGTCTTGTATAGAAAATATCGCCCTCAAAAATTTGCTGATGTAATGGGGCAGGATCACATTGTTAGTGTATTTGAAGAAGCTATCAAAAAAGACAAAATTGCTCATGCTTATATTTTTTCGGGTCCTCGTGGGACTGGTAAAACTAGTATTGCTAGAATTCTCGCTCGAGAATTAAAAATCTCAAACAACGACATAACAGAAATAGACGCTGCCTCAAATAGAGGAGTTGATGATATTCGGACACTTCGTGAGGGTGTACGAACTTTGCCTTTTGATTCATCACGAAAAATTTACATAATTGACGAAGCGCATATGCTTACAAAAGAAGCCTTCAATGCACTCTTGAAAACTCTAGAAGAACCACCAGAACATGTTATTTTTGTTCTTGCTACAACAGAACCAGAAAAAATAATAGATACTATTCATTCACGCTGTCAGCATTTTAAATTCAAACGCCCAAGTGAAATAGTTATTCGTGACCTCATGATCAAGTCTGCAAAAGAAGAAGGTCTGACTCTTGAGAAAAGTGCGGCGGAAATTATTGCCATGCTTGCTGATGGATCTTTTCGAGATGCATATGGAATACTTGAAAAAGTTTCAATACTTTCAAAAGATAAAAAATTATCAAGAGTTGAAGTGGAACTAATAACCGGCGCGCCGTCACAATCTTTGGTTATAAATTTTTTAGATAGTATTGCCCGAGGGGATGCCGAAGGTTCACTTTTGTCACTTAACGATGCAGAAAAAGCAGGAGTGGACGATGTGATGTTTTTGCGGTTGGTAATAAATGCACTTCGTATTGCTATGATGCTAAAATTTGCTCCAGCATCAAGGGCGAAAATTGAAGAAGAACATGCACCAGACTATGTAAAATCTATTGAAGGAATTAAAGATCCAAATCGAAAACTACTGGGATCCAAAAATCTTTCTATTTTCCTTGAAGCTTATAACGATTTGAAATTCTCAAGTGTAGATTATTTGCCGATTGAAATCGCTGTTTATAAAATTATAGAAAGTGAAAACGAAAAATAAAATTGTCGTTGTAAACGACAAAATGCAGAAAAATTATAAATATGAATTGGTTGAACCGATGGGAAAAAATTTCCATCCGGATTTTCGACCTGATCTTGCGCCATATGAAATGCTAGAAATCGGAGTTTTTGGTGGAAAATATATGACCGATTGTAAAAAGGAATTTCCGCGTGATTGGTTTACCAAAGCAAAACTTTCACCAAATAAAAAAGACCCGAATCTAAACTTTTTCAAAGTAGACGCGAGTCAAAGCCTTTCTGTTTGGCAAAAGAACAATTGGATATATAAAGACGATCCAAGGGGCTGGTTTCAGTGGTATTGTCGCTATTATATGGGTCGTAGGATACCTGATGAGGATTTGCGCCAAGTCAAACGCTGGAAGGCTTTTAGACGCCATTTAGGGCAAATTGTGAACAAATGTCGACCAAGGGATTACTCTTGTAATACCCGCCAAAGACAGGCATTACTCCATTGGGCGTATGATAGTAGGAGAGTTTAGATTTTTATCGGTTTGAGTAAATTAAATTCCTCTTCAGAATAAATACCAATTCCTTTATATCGATTTTCTTCATTGGTGCTATTTGTAAATAATGTTGTGTGGGGAAACGGGATTTCAAAATTTGTTCCCAGTGTTTCGTTCATTTTTTTATAAAAAACTGGAAGTTCGGGTAAATCTATAACTTGAATAATTGACCTCCTTTTTTCATTTTCAGGATAATCTTTTTCAATATAATAAAATTCATTCTTAGGGCTGAATTGCCATTTAAATTCTTGATAAATATTTTCAATTATAGAATCAATATTGTCTCGTCCTATTGAAATTATTTTTTGTCCTGTACTATAACCAATCAGTGTTGTGTGAAATTCTTCTTTTTTATTTAAACCCTTTTTTGAAGCTTCATCATTTAAGTTGTCTAAAATAGATTCGTCTAACTTTACTTCTAAAAGAAGTGTCATTTTTTCTCTATTAAAAATCAGTTTATTTTCCATTATATTTTTTAATTAAAGCTAATTTTTCTGTTCTTGTAAGTCTCTTAAGTTGTCCTTCTCGTTTTCGTGCATCCGCATAAGTTTTAAATTTCTCAGAATATTTTAATATTACCGGCCGGCGGATTTTGGTGTAGTGTGCGCCGGATTTTGAATTGTTGTGCTGATGCAATCGTTTTTCCAAATCATTCGTCGAACCGATATAAAGAGTTTTATCCGCGCATTCTAGGATGTAGACGAAAAACATATTATTCTTCTATAATAGTTTCTGGCTCTGTATTAAAATCAGTAAATCGATACCAGTGAGGCTTAAATTTCAAAAATACTGTTTGAGGATTTTTATATTGTTCAGATTTAGGAAATTTACTGAAGTGGATTTTTTCAGCTTCTTCTAATTCTTTTTCGTCAGTGATAATTTTTGTATTACCTCTCATTTGTAAAGTTATCCAAGTTTCTTCGCTAAAACCAACGACCAGTGAAGCTTTTTGAATTTCATTTTCTAGCAGGGTTTGAACTTTGAGTGTAGTGCTTTCAGTCATTATATAAAAAACAAATGGTTCTTCAATGTATGAAAAATGAATAGTGGCTCCATGTGGCGCGCCGTCGGCAAGGTTTATAGAAAAAACCCCAAGTTTTTCTTTATCTAAAAATTGTTTTATTTTTGTTTCCATCTAGAATATTCTAGCAGATTAAAGATTTAGACCAACCCTTACCATTTTTCGAAAATAATGATACTATCAGAAGCGTTATATTGCCTAGGCGACAATATAAATATTGCCCGATCGTCTAATGGTAGGACACTTGGTTTTGGTCCAAGGAATCGTGGTTCGAGTCCATGTCGGGCAGCAAAGTTTCAAAATTCGTTTTTTCGCCAAAATTCGAAGCGTCGCAAAGCGAC
>DAORIO010000034.1:0-4178 GCA_035438585.1 Minisyncoccota bacterium
TCATCTGGTATTTTTCACAAAATAGCAAAATACCTATTTATATATTTAGCATTTTGGAAAGCAAAAAAATTACACAAAAAATATAATTTTGAAATCATCTGGTCTCTTATGGCAACTTATGGCGGATTTTCGGCTTTGTTTTTTAAGAGAAAATATTCAAATATTAAATTTCTTTTGACTCTCCAGGAAGGGGATTCCAAGGAACACATATTTAGAAGATTGGGTATTTTTAAGAATTTATATAAAGAGATTTTCAAAAGAGCAGATGTTGTGCAGGTAATATCAAATTATTTAGGAGATTTCGCCAAAGATATGGGCTACGTAGGAATTCCTGTGGTTATTCCAAATGCTGTGGATATTGATCTTTTTTCAAGAGAAGTCTCAGAAGAAGAAGTAAAAAATATAAGAAATGAATTTACAAAAAATAATGAATTGATCTTAGTAACCTCCTCACGTTTGGTGGAAAAAAATGGTCTAGAGTATGTTATAAGGGCAATGCGAGAATTACCAAATTATGTGTTTGTAATTCTTGGAATCGGAGAGCTTGAAAATAAACTTAAAGGTTTGGTAAAAAATTTAGGTCTTGAAAAAAGAGTCTTCTTTAAGGGATTTGTTCTCCATAAAGATTTACCTAAATATTTAAAAGCTAGTGATATTTTTATACGCCCATCACTTTCGGAAGGGTTAGGGAATTCTTTTCTTGAGGCGATGGCTTCGGGCTTGCCGGCTATAGCAACTCCTGTCGGAGGAATTCCTGATTTTCTTGAAGAAAATAAAACTGGAGTCTTTTGTAAACCAAAAGATGTAGAAAGCATAATTTCTGCGGTTAAAAAATTAGAAGATAATTCCTTGCAATCATTAATCATTCAAAACGCATCTATAATGGTCAGAGAAAAATATACTTGGGATAAAATCGTCATAAAAATTAAAGAAATTTTATAATTGACATACTTTATATATTTATGGTATAAAACATCGTTCTTTATAATTAAAAAATAAACTAAATGGTAAGATTATTCCCTCGAATTCTATTTGGCGTAGATATGATCTTCGCCATGATTCTGTTTATGATGCTCTCGTTAAATTATCAAAATTGCGATTTCAATTTGTTACTATGGTCAATTCTTTTTGCTCATCTGCCTGATGTCAGTATGGCAATTTATCCATTTTGTAAAAAATGGGCGATAAGCAAATTTGGTATTCCAAGCCATAGGTCTTTGACACATCATCCGTTATTGGTAATCCCCGCGGTTGTAGCTGTGTGTTATTTATTAGCACCAGTTTTAGGATATTCAATAAGTATGTTTATTGTATTAGCAATAAGCAACTTACTTATGCATTTTATTCATGACAGTATTGAGCCCCAGGGAATGCATTGGATCTCGCCGTTTTCTTGGAAGAGAATTACTCTTAAAAATGGGTTCCCGCAGTATGTACCGGAAGATGTCTGGTATAAGATTCATTGGGAAAAAGAAAAGAAATATGGGGTAAGTTCTAGAGATGAATTTACAGAGAGGGCTGATGAGGTTTCTGTGTCACAAAAGATTGTGTGGGGAATAGTATTCGGGCTCACTCTTACTTATTGTTTAAGTTAAATATAAATCCACCTGTTTTAAATCAGGTGGTTTTTTATTTTAAAAATGCTAAATTGAAGTATATGAAAATTCTATTGGTGACTCCTCTTTACCCACCCGAAATAGGGGGGCCGGCTACATACGCTCGGTTTTTGGAAAAGGAAATTCCAAAGCACGACTCAAGTATTAAAATTGTTAAATTCAGCGATGTTCGAAAATACCCGCCTATAATTAGGCACATTTTGCTGTTGTGTAAGGTTTTAAGACATGGAATAAGTGCGGACATAGTTTTTGCTCAAGATGCTTTTAGCGTGGCTCTGCCAGCAATTTTGGCTGCGAAGATCTTAAGAAAGCCATTTGTTGTGCGAATTCCAGGGGATTTCGCTTGGGAGCAAGGAAGACAGAGATTTGGGGTAAAAGATGATATTTTAACTTTTCAGAATAAAAAATATGGGTGGAAAGTTGAGTTTTACCGAAAGGTTCAGAAGTGGGTGGTTCAAAATGCTGACAGGGTTTTGGCGCCAAGTGATTTCTTTGCCAAGCTTGTGTCAGGTTGGATGAATAATAAAAAAGCCATTGCTATTTACAATGGAATTGATTTTGATTTATTAAAAAATATTAAGGTAGATAATAAAGACAATATTTTTTCGATAATATCTTCAGGCAGAATGGTAAATTGGAAAGGGTTTAGTTCTTTAATTGAAATTATTTCAAGAAATAAATCTTGGAAACTTTTTCTGGTCGGGGATGGCCCAGAGAAAGATAATCTAAAAAGATTAAGAGACGAGAAAGATCTAAAAGATAGTGTATTTTTTTTAGGTAAATTGAGTCAAGATGACTTATGGAAAAAGATAAAAGAAAGTGATGTTTTTGTTTTAAATTCTTCTTTTGAAAGTTTTTCTTTTCAAGTTGTTGAAGCAATGGCACTTGGAACTCCGGTAATCGCAACGACTGGATGTAATCTGGAAGAAATTATAGAAAATAATAAAAATGGTTTTTTGGTACCAGTAAATGACCTTGTGGCTCTAGAAAATATTCTTAGGCAATTGTCGAATGATAAAGAGTTGAAAGAAAAAATTGGGCAATCAGGAAATATTCGTGCTCAAGATTTTTCTATTAAAAAAACAGTCTCAAGACTTTTGGAAATATTTAAGGAAATTATATGAATTTAATTAGCATAGGAACAGAGAGAAAAATGTTTAGCGACAATCCTACTCGGGATAGAATTTTGTACATGGGGCAGGATTTCGAACAATACCATATTGTTGTCTTTACTCTTAAAAAAAATAGTTTTAAAAATGAAAAAATTGCTAATGCAAATATATATCCAACAAACTCCAGCAACAAGCTTTTGTATATTTTTGATGCTATAAAAATTTGTTTTAAAATTTTGAAGTATTTTTCAGAAAAACAAAAAAAAGAAACAGTTATTACTGTTCAGGATCCTTTTGAGTGTGGACTTGTTGGTTTTTTTGTTTCAAAAATCAAAAAAATACCTCTTCATGTTCAGATTCATACTGATATCTTTTCTCCGTTTTTTAAAAATACACTTTTGCAGTACATAAGAATGATTTTTGCGCCACTTATAATAAAAAGGGCGAAAGCAATAAGGTGTGATTCAAAAAGAATGACTGACGTTATTTTAAACAAAAAGATGAGTAAGGCAAAAATAATTACGTTGCCGATTTTTATAGATACAGAAAAATATAATCTAGTCGAGGAACCTAAATTAGATATTCATGATGTTTTTGCAGAAAAACGTTTTGTGATTTTGATGGCCTCTAGACTTGAAGCTGAAAAAGAAATACCAATGGCAATCGATTTATTTTCAAAAATTGTTTTTAAATATCCCCAAAAAATTGGCTTAGTTATTGTAGGCTCTGGTGCACTTGATAAGTGTTTGAAAGAGAGAGTTAAAAATCTAAAACTAGAAAGTGACGTAAAATTTATTCCTTGGACAAATGATCTAAATTCATATTATAAAACTTCTGATTTATTTTGGATGAATTCAAGATTTGAAGGATACGGACTTACAATAGCTGAAGCACTCTTATCTGGAACCCCAGTATTAACTAGCGATGTTGGCGTAGCCCCAGAAATAGTTTTAGAAGGTAAAAATGGCTGGATGTGTAAACCCTTAGACAAGGCTTGTTTTGAAGCAAAATTAGACAATATTGTCCATAATCAAGAGACTTACACAAATACACAAAACTACCTTAAAAATACTCCTTATAAGCATTTATACGCTAATAAAGAGGAGTATAGACAGGTTTTTACTGATAATATAAAGTCAGCTTTAATCTAAATATGAAGATACTTATTACAACCCAAATAATAGACACAAATGATCCAATTTTGGGATTTTTTCATTCTTGGTTAAAAGAATTTTCTAAGAACTTTGAGAGGGTAGTCGTCGTTTGTTTAAAGAAGGGGGAATTTGACTTGCTTGAAAATGTAGAAGTTTTGTCTTTAGGTAAAGAGGGTGGTGTGTCAAGAATTAAATATATTTTCAATTTTTATAAATATATTTTTAAAGAGAGAAAAAATTATGATGTTGTTTTTGTTCATATGAACGAAGAGTACGTTTTACTCGGAGGTATATTT
>DAORIO010000035.1:0-3883 GCA_035438585.1 Minisyncoccota bacterium
GCAAAGAAATATTCATCCCCGACTTCCCCACTTTCCATCGCATCAATTATATTTTGAATTTCGCCACTTAAGATTTTTGGAATATTTGACCAAGATTTTTTTATACGGTGATCAGTGATTCTGTCTTGAGGAAAATTATAAGTTCTAATTTTCTCACTTCGATCCGCTGTTCCAACTTGGTCTTTTCTTTCTGCTGAATATTTCTTTGCGTCTTCTTCTTCTTTCATTGCTTCAAGTCTTGCTGTCAAAAGGGCCATAGCTTGTTCGCGGTTTGCGAGCTGACTTCTTTCGCTTGTTGACCTGACGGCCATACCCGTTGGTTTGTGGATCAATCTTACGGCGGTTTCAACTTTGTTAACATTTTGCCCTCCCTTTCCACCTGCTCGAGAATACTCCATCTCTAAATCTGCAGGATTGATAACAAAACTACTTTTCTTGCGAATAGGAAGAACCGCAACTGTAATAGTTGATGTATGGATTCGTCCATTTTTTTCAGTATCCGGTACGCGTTGCACACGATGCACTCCAGTTTCAAATCGAAGAAGTCTGTAACAGTTCTTTCCTTTTATTTCAAGAGAAACTTCTTTGTATCCACCGGCGTCACTATCAGAGCTATCTATTTTCTTACTAGTCCATCCAGATTTTTCAGCGTACTTTTGATACATTCCAGCAACTTCAGCTGCAAAGAGCGATGATTCGTCTCCTCCGGCACCTGCTCTAACTTCCAAAATAAGTTCGTTTGGGTATTCTATTTCTTCTTTTTCAGCATCTAGAATTTTCTGAATTGTTTCTTCAATCGCTTTTTTCTCTGTTTCAATTCTTGTGAGTTCGTCCACTGCAATTTCTCGCATAGAATCATCTCCAGTCAAAATTTCTCGAACCTCTTCTTCTTGTTTTAAGAGTGCTTCGTATTGGCCCGCTAGATAGTGGGTTTTGTGATTATTTTTAATTTCTTCAAGATTTATCATATGTTTATTATAACGAATAACTGCCCCGCCTTTTTAAACAAAAAGGCGGGGCAGTTTTGAAAAGTTATTTTTTAGCTTTTGCTTTTGTCGGCTTTGAAGCTGCAACTTTTTTCTTGAATCTTTCAACTCGTCCAGCTGAGTCAACAATGTTTTCCTTTCCAGTAAAGAATGGATGACATTGACTACAGATTTCTACTCTGATGTCTTCTTTTGTAGAACCAAAGGCAAATTTACCCCCACAAACGCAGGAAGCTTTCGCCTTTGGAAAATATGTCGGATGTATCTCTTTTTGCATAATTTGCAGTATATCAGAGATTTTTTAGTGGGTCAATCTGTGTCTCTTGAATTGAGGTTGCCTTGCCCATAACGGAATTTCCATATGTTGTGGCATAGGTTGAAAGTGAGCAAACCTTACCTGAGTAGTATCGACATGCCGCATTTCTTTCTGCGCTGTAAGTCTGAGCATTTGCCCCTAAATCCTTCAAAAATAGTGCTGAGGCCATAATGGCATCTCGCGGGTTCCATGGGTCTGCAACGAGTGTTCCAAAGGCATCTGCAATCTTTTTAGAGTACATAATCCAAGTTGAAGGTATAAATTGTGAAGGCCCCATTGCCCCACCGTAGCCAATCGCTTGAGGGCAGGAAACTTTTGTTACAAGAGGATCACGACCTAAATCTTTTAGAATGTGTTGCAGAATCGGAAGGTCTCTGGTTGGATGAATTCCATTTTTAAATATTGTCCCAGTGTTTACCCCTTTTGTTTGTCCGGTACTAAGGTCAGAAATTATACAGGAGCCTACATTTTTTCCGAGGGCAGATTCTTGGGTGAGAATTGCCAATATAAAGGCAGACCGAACTCCTGTTTTTGCTTCAGCAGCAAGAGCTAGGTCATACGCTGTTCCAAAAGGAATTGCCGCACTGTCTCGAAGTGAAAAAAGAGCAGCTCTTATTTCTGCGGCTTTCTTTCTCTTTTCGGCAAGTATTTTAGTGTAATCAGTTTCTTTCTTTTTTGAAGCACTAAGTAATGATTTTTTTTCTGCTTCACTTTTTTCTACTTTTCTTTTTGAAGCTTCAAGTTCAGCTTTTGTATCCAGCTCTTTATCTTTTACTTCTTCTAGGGATTTTTTCTCTTCTTCAGTTTTACCTCTTATTTGTTTTACTTCATCTAGTGATTTTTGGACAGCTTCTTGTATCGTTTCGTACTGATCGATTTCCCCATACATGTCAGAGATATTTCCGTCTGAAAGCAAAAGATGCGCAAGCGTTGATTGTTCGCTTTCATTTGTTTTTCTGATTAGTTGCGCCAAAGAATCTTTTTCTCGGTTTAGTTTTGCATCTAGCGAGCTGATAGATTGATTTTTTAGAGAAATATCTTTTGAAATTTTTTCAATTGCAATAGTTCTAGATTTTATTTTTAGTTTTGCTTGTGCAATTTCTGTCGTCAAAATACTAACATCTCTTTGAATAGATCCAGTCTGTTGTTTTTGTTTGGCAAGTTCAGCTTCTTTTTCTTTTATCTCAGCTTCATATGAGGCAAGTTCAGCTTCGAGACGAGCTTTTCTTTCTTCTTCTGTTTCAGCGTGAACAACAGAGATATTTTGGAATATTGGTGTTACGATTGCAGAAAAACTCAAAATCGTAACAAAAAATATTCCCAAAATTTTATTTTTTGTCATACGCATATTATAACGCAAAAACCGCCGTTTTATGACGGCGATTTTGGGGAATTCTACTATTGTACTTTATTCAGCAGCTGCTTCTGTATCTTCTTTCTTTCCTCTTTCTTCTGAGATTTCAATAGTTGATAGATCAACTGGAGCAGTCTCTTCTACTTCTTCTTTGATAGCAGTTATTACAGCTACAACTTCATCACTGTTAGTAATCATTTTTACGCCTTTAGGTAAAGTAATATCTTTTGCGTGGATTTGGCTTCCAAGTTCTGTCAGATTTGAAATATCAACTTCGATTCCATGAGGAAGATCTTTTGGAAGAGCGCTAATTTCGATTTCGTGAAGAGCTTTAATAAGAACTCCAAGACCTTGTTTTTCAGCTGGAGCCTCACCCACGAATTCAATAGCGAGGGCAACTTCAACTTCTTTGTTCATATCAATTGCCAAAAAATCAGCATGAGTTAGAACATTTTTTACTGGGTCTAGGTCATAAGCGTGGATTAGAGTGTTTATGTCTCCAGATGGAGTTTTAAGAGTGACAACACTAGATTCGCCTGCTTCGTGTAGGGCTTTTGTTAAGTCTTTTGCGTTTATAACAATAGATTTTGCTTCTTGTTTTTTTCCGTATACAACAGCTGGAACAAGGCCATCCGCTCGTAGTGCGTTGACGTTGTCTTTACTGTCTCTGAAAGCTGCGTTTAATATGATTTCTTGCATAGAATAGGATTATATAGGAAAAGGGCTTAAAGTCAAATTACTTTTGTTACTTTTTAACCGCCAAAAAAGTAACAAAAAATGCTCTCGCATTTTCGAGCGGTTTTTTTTATTTCTAACTATTAACCTACTAATTACTAATATACTAACCTACTCGGCCTTATGACCCGTGCACCGGATTATGTCTCCCCGCATGCATGTATTTTTCAATATCAGATGTTTCGACGTGGACTTTTTTGTGAGGATTAAAAATATTTTGTGGATCAAAAGAGTCTTTTATTTCTTCAAAAATTTTCACCATTTTTTCACCAAATTGAGCTTTTAAAAATGGAGTGCGAATTATTCCATCGTTGTGTTCAGCCGTGATAGATCCACCGTATTCAATAACCAATTTATAAACACTCGCTGACAAGTCATTTATTATTTTTGGAAGTTCTGGATCGTTGAAATCCATAAGTGGAATAATGTGGAAGTTTCCATTTCCAGTGTGACCCGCAATTGTATAGATCATCTTTTCTTTATAAGGCTCTA
>DAORIO010000036.1:0-3562 GCA_035438585.1 Minisyncoccota bacterium
AACCCCAAAAAATCAACAAAAAATCCCCTTTTGGGGGATTTTTTGTTGATAAGTTATTGATATTAAGGTTATTTCAATTCTACTTTTCCTCCGGCTTCCTCAATAGCTTTCTTCATTGATTCGGCTTCATCTTTCTTTGCTCCTTCTTTTAGAGTTGCAGGTGCTCCGTCAACAAGATCCTTTGCTTCTTTAAGACCAAGACCTAAAGCTTCCTTAACAACCTTCATAACTCCGATTTTTGATTCTCCAGCAGATGCCAAGACAACTGTGTATGAATCCTTCTCTTCAGCAACCGCTGCACCTGCTGCAGGGCCTGCTGCAACTGCAGCTGCTGATACTCCAAATTTTTCTTCAAAAACTTTTACAAGTTCGTGCAAATCCAAAACTGACATTTCTTCAATCTTTGAAACGATGTCCTTGAACTTTGCTGGAACTTCAACATTTTTATTTTCTTCCATAATATTTTTTCTTAAACTTTTAATTCTTTGTTTTGGCAATTTCATTAAGCGCAATTACCATACGCTGTATTGGACTGTTTATAATATTTACAAACATTCCACGTAGTCCTTGCATAGATGGAATAGTTGCAATTGACATCATCTCTTGTGCATTCTTGTAGTTTCCATCAAAAATACCTCCGACGATTTCAAGCATACCCTTGTTTTCTTGACCAAAGCCAAAAACTTCTCGGGCTGGCGACAATAAATCATCTCCATATGCTACACCGATTTGACCAGGAAGCTCCGGCAAAACTCCTTCGATCTTTTGATCAGCTAGAGATCTTTTTATCAAAGTCTTCTTGGCAACTGTGTAACCTACCCCTTCCTTCTGAAGCTTTCTTCGAAACTGATTTGTAACTTGAACTGGAAAATTCCCGAACTTAACAAACACAGCAGAATTGGCCCCAGAAAAAACTTTTTCTAATCCAGACACTACTTCAACTTTCTTTTGTTTACTTAATGCCATATATTTTTTTCTTAAAATTAAATAGCCCCGTGTGGGGCTAATGTAGGATGCCCACATTTAAGTGAGTCATCGACCTCGGCAGGGCTTATTGTGCCTTATTGGCACTTGCCTGCTTTCTTTAGCCTACCGACATAATTTAGCATAAAAAATAAAAATGTAAAGCTTTGGCTTAATATCTATAATTAAATTCCAAATTGAGAATTCACAACATCTCGATTTTCATCACTTGCATTCAATTTTTCAGAAGCAGAAATACCTAAAAGAGAAAATATCCCAATAAGGATAATTATTATGAAGCCCAGAAGTAATCTAAAAAAATGCGTATTCAACATATATAGACATATTGTATCAAAAAAAGTCCAAATAAAAACCCTGCTTAATCTCGCAGGGTTTTAAATTACTCATCACAACAACAACGGAAACCACGAATATTCCACGGTGACTCTGTTGCCATGCTTGTACAATTTGAATCCCCTAATGTTAAAACAGTTAATGATCCCGTGTTATCTTCTGTCCATTCAAGATTTAAAATAATACCATTTAATGGCAAACCTAAACTACAAGCATAGTACCACTGCTCCCAAGAACAAAGCTTTGCACCTAAACTTCTGCATAAAATTACAGCGTCAAACCAATTAGAAGCCGAATGTTCACTGATTTCAATTGAATAATTAGTATTTGGAACAACCAAAAAACCAGAACCACAATTACTTAAAATACTTTTGACTGAATCCCTAAATAAATTACCCATTGCGTCCGCCTTAACATTATACAGAGCAGATGAATCAGGAAGTGTCCTAATCCGCACATTTCCCCCAACATCAAGTGTTGCCGTTGGAGTAGAAATATTAATTCCGACACCTTGTCCAGAAGAAATATCTGGACAAATAATAACTAAAATAAAGAATAATAATTTTTTCATGCTATTAAATTTTTATAGTTCAACTTATTTTTATAATATTTTACAATCAAATATTTTCCTTGTCTAATAAAACAAAAATGCTAGAATTGCAAAATGATAAATAGACGCAGATTCATACTCCTTACAGGTGACGCAGTTGCAATAGCTGGCGCTTTTATTGCGGTAATTTTTATAAGATTGAACATTATCGGCGACACAATCCCCGCAACTAGCTACATCGGACCATTTTCTAGTCTTCTAATTCTTTGGCTGATCACTCTTTTTATATTCAATTTTTATGATATCGAGTACATAAAGCCAAACCCTAGAAATGTCGGAATACTGGCAATTGCTTCTAGTATAAATATCCTTGTTGGTGGATTGGTTTTTTATTTCTTCCCTCAAGACTCTATCACACCAAAACTAACGCTTCTTATTGCTGGTGTATCTGCTTTTTTTCTTTTGATAATCTGGAGAAGATTATTTTATAAAATATTTGCTTCTATTTCTGTTAGTCGTATTTTTGTAATTGGCTCAAGCACTTCGACAGAGCATTTTACAGAAGAAGTAAGACGAAACCCTTTGATAGGAAAAGTTGTTGCGACGTTCAAAGAAATTGACGAAGATGAAATTACGAAAGCAACCGCTCAATTTAATTCGCCGGATATAATTGTTGCCGAAACAAAAGAGCTAGAAAAACTAATCACAACAACAAGAAACCTTGGAGTAAAAATCATGTCGATAGAAGAAGCCTACGAAGACATGTTTGCCAAAATTCCAACAGCTCACCTAAACGAAAATACAGCTATGCAATTAGCAACAAAAAGAATAAGTTTTTCAAACTGGATTTTCAAAAAAATATTTGATCGATTCGTAGCCATAGTCATTCTAATTATTACTTCACCAATTCTAATACTTGCAAGCATTGCGATCCTGATCGAAGATGGTGGCCCTATAATATACACGCAAAAAAGAACAGGAAAAAATCTAGACACATTCAAACTCTATAAACTTCGTTCAATGAAAAAAGATGCAGAAAAAAATGGCGCACAATGGGCTGACAAAAAAGACTCAAGAATAACTTTTGTGGGGCGTATTATTCGAAAATTACATATCGATGAAATACCCCAGATGTACAATATCCTAAAAGGAGATCTGGCTCTTGTTGGACCACGACCAGAACGTCCGGAATTTGTTGAAAATTTAGAGAAACAAATCCCCTACTATTTCTTGCGTCATACAATAAGACCTGGGTTTACCGGCTGGGCACAAATAAAATTTCGATACGCTAGAACAATAGACGATTCAGAAAGAAAATTTGAATACGACCTGTATTATATAAAAAACAGAGGTCTAATTTTTGATATTGGAATATTATTCAAAACTATTCAGATAATTTTTACGCACTAATGTTTTTGAAAACATTAATTAAAAAAACAAGTAATTTAATCTATAAAATACTTTTTTTTCATACTCTAATAAAATCTTCATATGAGAATATGAAGATTAAAGGAAATAATCTGATGATTATAGTAGTCGCCTTTAACAATAAAGAAATACTTGAGACACAAGAAAAATACCTACAAGAAAATCTCAAAGAAAAGTACGATTATATAGTCGCCGATAATTCAACAAAAATAAATGTATCGGAAAAAATAAAATAATGATAAATTACAAGACCAAGTCTTCATTTAT
>DAORIO010000037.1:0-3494 GCA_035438585.1 Minisyncoccota bacterium
TTACTCTTTATTTTCAAATGAACAAATTATAGTACAAAAACTCTAAAGAAACAGTAACAAAACCAAAATAGTGATTGTAATGAAAAGAACTTTAATTTTTATAATTGTTTTAATCACAACCGTATCTTCTTCACAAAATAAATTTGGAATTTTTACGGGAATAAATTATTCTTATTTCACAGATGGATTTGCTGGGCAAATTGGTGGAGAAGATTCAATTGGACTTCAAATAGGAGCATTTTATGACATTAGCCTAAATGATAAAATTTCATTTAGGCCAAAAATTATTTTCTCACAGCAAGGAGATAGAATAAAAACCGAATATAAAAATTACGGTAGTCTCGATTTAACGCAGATAGATTACAAACTTAATTATCTAAATGTTCCATTAGATTTTAAATTTTGGAACAAAATTTATGTAATTGCAGGTCCACAAATAGGATTCTTGCTTAGTGAGAAATATCAGGGAGTATATCTTGGGAAAGTTAAATCCAATGTTGAATTAGGTCTGAATTTAGGAACCGGATTCAAAATTAATAAGGTATTTGTAGAATTTGGGATATATCAAGGTTTAGGGACTGTACTAGATTATCAATATGAAGCAACTAGAAAAACTGTTGATGTAAGAAATGGATTGGCTAAATTTACACTAGGATATAATTTAAAATAGAAATAAATCCCCAGCTATTGCAAGCATAATGTTACTCCAACTGGTGTTCGATTGCATCGAGTGCCTACTTGAATCACAAGATAAGTCGTAGCGTTTGCAACTCGGGTTTTATAAAACATTAACGCTTCCTGAAATTGCTCAGCTAGCGCAAAACATCTTGAACTAAGCGCATTTCGATTAAAACAGCACAAAAAAAACAATAATACGGCGCAAACCATTTCATACTCCGAACAAAGCCAAAAACCCATAATTTTTTCGTAAATATCCGTTGCGACAATCCTAGTTTCGTCTTCATAAGTTTGCCTTTATTCTTATTTTTTTACCAAAATTGGAATCACTATCTGCAAAACTGTGCAAAACTATCTCTCTAAAAATTTCCTTTTTACAATGAGACTTTTACCTTTGTAGGTCGAAACATAATTATACCATCATGGATAAGAACAGTAAAAGAAGCGAAGCTTTAGTATACCACGCCAAACCTACACCCGGAAAAATTAAAGTGGTGCCTACAAAAAAGTATGCAACACAAAGAGATTTATCTTTGGCCTATTCTCCCGGAGTTGCTGAGCCTTGTCTGGAAATAGCTAAAGATGTTAATGATGTTTATAAGTATACCGCAAAAGGGAACCTTGTTGCTGTAATATCCAATGGAACTGCGGTATTAGGATTAGGGGATATTGGACCAGAAGCTTCTAAACCAGTGATGGAAGGAAAAGCATTACTGTTCAAGATTTTTTCAGACATTGATGTTTTCGATATTGAAATTGGCACCAAGGATGTAGAAGAATTTATTCAAACGGTCAAAAATATTGCGCCAACTTTTGGTGGAATCAACCTCGAAGATATCAAAGCACCAGAATCATTTGAAATAGAAAAACGTCTGGTGGCAGAACTGAACATTCCTGTTATGCATGATGACCAGCACGGGACAGCTATTATATCTTCAGCCGCATTAATCAATGCTTTAGAGCTCGCTAATAAAAAAGCCGAGGACGTAAAAATGGTCGTTTCAGGAGCGGGTTCAGCGGCAATTGCTTGTGCAGATTTATACGTTTTATTGGGAGTGAAAGTAGAAAATATTCTAATGTTCAATAGCAAAGGACTTTTAACAAAAAACAATCCAGCACTATCCCAATTACAACAAAAATACGCCAGAGATATAGAGCCAATTAGTCTAGAAGAAGCCTTGAAAGGAGCAGATATTTTCTTGGGATTGTCATCAGGCGATTTAATGACTCCAGAAATGTTATTGGGAATGGCAGACAATCCTATTGTTTTCGCCATGGCAAATCCAGATCCCGAAATCAATTATAATCTTGCAATCGATACCAGAAAAGATATTATCATGGCTACAGGTCGTTCAGACCATCCTAATCAGGTGAATAATGTTCTTGGATTCCCTTACATCTTCAGAGGAGCCTTAGACGTTCGAGCAACAAAAATTAACGAGGCTATGAAAATGGCTGCGGTTCGCGCCCTGGCAGCCTTAGCAAAACAACCCGTTCCAGAACAAGTAAATATCGCTTATGGCGAAACCAAACTTGTTTTTGGACGCGATTATATTATTCCAAAACCATTCGACCCAAGATTAATTACTACTGTAGCACCTGCTGTGGCTAGAGCTGCAATGGAGTCGGGGGTAGCGTTGCATCCTATTGAAGATTGGGAACGATATGAGGATGAATTAGCGGAACGAATGGGTTCTGATAATAAAATGGTTCGTCTTTTGACCAATAGAGCCAAAAATGATCCAAAGCGAATTATTTTCACAGAAGCGGACCATTTAGATGTACTAAAAGCAGCTCAAATTGTTTTAGAAGAAAAAATTGGTTTTCCTATTTTGTTAGGGAACAAAGAAGTGATATTGGAACTCAAAAAAGAAATAGGATTTGATGCCGAAGTACCGATTTTTGATCCAAAAACAAAAGAAGAAGATTCCAGACGATTGAGATATGCAGACTTGTTTTGGAAATCCAGACAACGAAGAGGAATCTCTTTGTTGGATGCTCAAAAATGGATGAGAGAACGCAATTATTTTGGTGCCATGATGGTGAATGAAGGCGAAGCAGATGCTCTAGTGACAGGGTATTCCAGAAGTTATCCATCGGTGGTAAAACCTATGATGCAATTAATTAGCAAAGCACCTGGAATCTCCATTTTTGCAACTGCAAACATGATGATGACCAACCGCGGGCCCATGTTTTTGTCAGATACCGCTATAAATCCGAATCCTTCCGCTGATGATTTGGCTAAAATTGCTCTGATGACTGCAAATACAGTAAGAATGTTTGGAATGGAACCTGTAATTGGGATGGTATCGTACTCAAATTTTGGTTCTTCAAATAATGAGAGTACATCAAAAGTTAGAGAGGCAGTGGCGTATTTGCACAAATATTTCCCAGACTTAGTTGTTGATGGAGAAATTCAAGCTGATTTTGCTCTAAATTCTGATATGTTAAAGGCAAAGTTCCCATTTTCAAAATTAGCAGATAAAAAAGTGAACACCTTAATTTTTCCAAATCTAGAATCGGCAAATATTACCTATAAATTATTGAAAGAATTGTACAAAGTAGATTCAATAGGCCCGATTATGCTAGGAATGGAAAAACCAGTTCATATTTTTCAATTGGGCGCAAGCGTTGAAGAAATGGTGAACATGGCTGCAGTTGCTGTGGTAGATGCGCAAGAAAAAATGAGTAGGTTAAATGATTTCGAAATAAAGATATAACGCATATTTAAGGATAAGAATCCTAATTGAAGTTTTTTGTTATATTTGGCATAACAGTAACGTACTTATGATAGCACATTTACAAGGAAAATTAAT
>DAORIO010000038.1:0-3167 GCA_035438585.1 Minisyncoccota bacterium
ATAAATACCGTTACACTTTTCATATACTTAAAATTAAAACTCAGGCCTCATTCACCCCATGACAATTTTTAAATTTTTTACCACTTCCACATGGACATGGATCATTTCTGTTTACTCCTTCAAATTTAGCTGAGTCCAAAATTTCATTTTTTGGTTCATCTGGTTTGTTTGTAGAACTATTTGTTACTTTTTGTATTTGATTCTTTGATTCGAGTTCCGCCAACTGATTTATGACTGCACGAAGTTCGTGGTGGAATCTATCTTCCATATTTTTAAACATTCTAAGTCCTTCACGTTTGTATTCAATAAGAGGATCGTGCCCACCGAAAGACCGTAGATTTACAGAAGAGCGCATATAATCCATCGATTCAATATGCTCCATCCACAACATATCAGTAATTTGAAGAACTCCGGCGCGTAAAGATTTTACAACTTCAGGATATTTCAAAATTCTCTCCAAATTAGCGACTGTCTCGGGCTCTAGAGAAAAAGTATTGAGTAAATAACTAGAAACTTCTTCATTTGTGCTTTTAAGCATTGTTCTTCTTCTTTTATATATAGATTCTCTTTGTTGGTTTAAGACATTATCGTACTCAAGAGTATATTTTCGAGAATCAAAATTAAATCCTTCAATTCTAGCCTGAGCTTTTTCTAACGAATTTGAAATAAATCTATTTTCAATAGGCTGATCCTCTGGCATTCCAAGTTTTGTCAGCATATTTTTAACGCCGTCTCCACCAAAAACTCTCATTAAGTCATCATCAAGTGATACAAAAAATTGTGTTTCCCCTGGGTCCCCTTGTCGTCCAGCACGACCTCGAAGCTGATTATCGATTCGACGAGCTTCGTGACGTTCAGTACCGAGAACAAAAAGACCGCCCAAAGACTTTATTTCTTCGGACTGTTCCGGTGTTGCATTTTTACCGCCAAGTTTTATATCCACTCCTCGTCCGGCCATGTTTGTTGCAACAACAACAGAACCTCTTCCACCAGCATTTGCAATAATATCCCCTTCTCTTTCGTGATTTTTTGCATTCAAAACTTCATGTCTTACTCCTTCATTGTTTAAATAAGCCGAAAGAAGTTCGTTTCTTTCAACTGAAGCAGTTCCTAAAAGAACAGGCTGACCTTTTTCGTTCAATTCTTTCACTTTTTTAGCGATTGCAATAAATTTACCTTTTTCAGTTTTGTATATTAAGTCATTATGATCGACTCTTTGAATGCTTCTATGAGTTGGAATAGAAACAACATCAAGACGATAAACTTTTTGGAATTCTTCCTCCGAAGTCTTTGCTGTACCTGTCATACCTGAGAGATTTTCATAAAATTTGAAATAATTTTGGTACGTTATAGAAGCAATTGCGCGAGTTTCCTCTTTTATTGCAACACCTTCTTTGGCTTCTATAGCCTGATGAAGCCCTTCGTTCCAACGGCGCCCCGGCTGAAGTCGTCCTGTAAAAGTATCCACGATCATAATTTCGCCATTTTGAATAACATATTCTTTGTCTTTTATAAACAAAGCCTTTGCACGAACCGCTGTTTCCAAAAAATGGACATACTTTACACCTTTTTCAGAATAAATATTATCAATACCTAAAATCTTTTCCGCTTTCTCTATTCCCTTATCAGTCATAGCAATAGAGCGATGTTTTTCATCTTTTGTATAATCCTCGCCTTCTATAAGAGATTTTGCAACTCCTGCAAATTGTTTGTAAAAAGATTGAGATTCACCTGCATTTCCAGCAATAATAAGCGGAGTTCGAGCTTCGTCTATTAATATAGAATCTATTTCGTCCACTAAAGCAAAATAATGTTCTCTTTGTACTATATCTTCCGATTTTCGTGCTAGATTATCTCTCAAATAATCAAACCCAAATTCATTGTTTGTTCCGTAAGTAATATCACATTTGTATGACTCACTTCTTGTGCATGGTTTTAGAAAAGCATATTCTACTTTAAAACTACCTTGAGCATCACGTTCGGCGTCAGATTCAGCATGAGTTGGATCATATTTAAAAGAAGTAGTCTGAGAATTTATTACACCAACAGTAAGTCCAAGAAAATCAAAAATTTGCCCCATCCAAGAAGCGTCTCGCTTTGAAAGATAATCGTTTACTGTAACAACATGAACTCCGCGACCTGAAAGTGCAAAAAGATATGTTGGCAATGTTCCAACCAAAGTTTTTCCTTCTCCTGTTCGCATCTCGGCAATTTTTCTTTCAAAAAGTGCAATACCTCCGAGCATTTGCACATCATAATGACGTTGACCTAACGTTCTAACAGAAGCCTCCCGAACAAGAGCATAAGCTTCTGGTAAAATATCAGCCAAGGTCTCTCCATTTGAAAGACGATTTTTGAATTCTTGAGTTTTTGATTTTAGCGCAACATCTGAAAGACCCCTTAGAGTAGGCTCTAAAAGGTTTATTTTTTCTACTGTTTTTTGGGCTTTATTTATAAAGCTTTTATCGGCACTCCCAAATATGTTTGATAAAAATGACATGTTTTTGGATTTTACCACGAAAAAAGCAAAGTAGCACACCTAAATAATTTAGACTATTAATTTACTTTTTTATAAAAAAATAAACAAAAAGTTTTTAATATAAAAAACAAAAAAACTCCCGATAGGGAGAGTTCTTTTGTAAGTGAGATAAAAATTTATCTCTTCTTCTTTTTTGCAACCTTCTTCTTTGAAGATTTCTTAGCAGCTTTTTTTGCTGCCTTCTTTGCTTTTTTCTTTGCCATATTTTTTTGAGGCTAATTATTAATTTTGCAGTTTCCGACCTAACAAAACTTTTAAAAAATTTCTAAACACAACAAACTGCAACTTCTATTAAATTATCTTACACATACGTTACACTTGCAATAATAAAAATAAAAAAACTGTGGAAAAGTTTTTTGAAAAATATTTTTTTCAAAATTTATTTCATTTACTCCTCTGTTAACTTTTAATCATCATCTTCCACTTCTTACTGGCCAAGATGCTGACGCATTCTCTCCATGTCTTTTCGAATCGCTTCCTGCTGCTCGGAAGTGAGATTAGGGTCATCATACCTTTTTTGGGTCTTTAAGTACCAGTCCATTTTTCTCCATTTTCCTCCTTTGCCTAAAACTCCAATAACAGCTGAGTTTCCAAGATACATTTCTCGATCTCGGTAAGGCTTATCTCG
>DAORIO010000039.1:0-2588 GCA_035438585.1 Minisyncoccota bacterium
CAATAATGTCGAACTTTAAAATAGATATCATAGATTTATTACCCGATGCGGTTTCGGCCTCAAGTATTTCTTTAAATGATCGCGACATATATGCGGGATGCGCTCTTATAAATATTGGAAACGATACTACAAGCATGACTGTCTATAATAACGGTGCTTTGGTACACGTCAGTTCTTATCCAATCGGAAGTTCTGATATTACAAACGATATCGCATTATATTTTCAAATTGATTTAGAAGAAGCAGAAAATTTAAAGAATGGAACATTCATTGGAAACTTTCCTCAAAGAAAAATAGACGACATTGTCTACGCCAGACTTGAAGATATTTTTAGAATCGCAAATAAAGATCTAAAAATATTAAATCTTGAAGGTTTACTTCCAGCTGGAGTAAATCTAACCGGCGAAGGATCACTAATAAATGGCGCCGAAGAAATTGCAAAGAAAATTTTAAAAGTTCCAGTCAGAATTGCGAGCGCAAAAAATATAGATCCAAATATTAAAATAAAAGATGTATCATGGTATCCAAGTTATGGCTTCTTGAATTCAAAAAGCTCTAAAAAAGATATTCACGCAGAAACAGGCTGGCTCAAAGAAGCAAAAGCCTCATTTAAAAACATTTTCGGTCAACTTTTACCATAAAATAACGACACATTTACACCCTAAATGGCAAGTGTTGCCATTTTAAACGTTTTTCTGTAAAGTTTGTATGCTTTAGAAGCTAATAAATATTATTTAATTATGCCAAGAATAAACCCAGATATAGAATCATTTGTACGCATCAAGGTTATTGGTGTTGGAGGATCAGGAGGAAACGCAGTAAACCATATGATCAACTCAAAAGTTAAAGGAGTTGAGTTTATTTCCATGAACACAGATACGCAAGATCTCCATAATTCTCTTGCTGAAAAGAAGATTCACATCGGAAAAAATCTAACAAAAGGTCTAGGTGCTGGAATGAATCCAGATATCGGAAGACGCGCAGCAGAAGAAACAAAAGCTGAAATACAAGACATCATCAGTGGCGCAAATATGGTATTTATTGCTTGTGGAATGGGAGGAGGAACAGGAACAGGAGCAGCGCCAATCGTTGCTCGAGCCGCAAAAGAACAAGGTGCTCTAACTGTTGCGGTTGTTACAAAACCATTTTCTTTTGAAGGAACTCAAAGAATGAGACTTGCTGAAAAAGGTCTTGAAGAACTTGAACAAGAAGTTGACGCTATCATCGTAATTCCAAACGACAGACTTTTCGCGATTGCTGGAAAAGATACTAGTTTCCGCGCAGCCTTTGCAATGTGTGACGAAGTTCTAAGACAAGCAGTTGAAGGAATATCAGACCTAATCACAACTCCAGGAGACATCAACCTAGACTTTGCTGACATCAAAACTATCATGGCCGACGCAGGAAGTGCTCTTATGGGTATCGGAACTGCATCAGGTGAAAACAGATCAGAGCAAGCAGCAATCATGGCAATCAATTCCCCGCTTCTTGAAGTTTCAATAAGTGGAGCAAAAGGAGTATTGTTCGCAGTGTCAGGAGGTGACGATCTAACTATTAACGAAATTCAACAAGCTGCAAAAGTTATAACAGAATCAGCTGACAAAGATGCAAAAGTTATTTTTGGAACTATTCATGATGAAAAACTAAAGAAAGGAGAAATCAGAGTTACTGTTATTGCTACGGGATTTCCGACAGAAGCCCCAGCAAAAAGAAATCTTTTCCAAAGTGCTCCAACAATAACAGTAGCAAAGCCTCCACAAAATGAAGAAAGATCTATCAATCACCCACCACTAACAAAACCAGAAGAAAAGAAAGACAAATCTATTGAAATAATTGAAGATGATTTTGGAGGAAGTGAAGATGGAGACGATTGGAGTATGCCGGCGTTTTTGAGAAGAAAGAAATAAATTCAAAAATAAAAAAAGCCCGTTCACTTGAACGGGCTTTTTACTAATGACACTCAATTACTTTTTTCCAAAGACCGCCTGGGCCAATGGTACACAGAATGGATTGTCGGATGTGTATCTGGATTGAAATGTAGAAATATCAGTCAAAACTTTTTCTTCAATTACTTCCACTCTCACTCCAAAAATTTGATATGAATAATATAATCCATACACCACAGATACAGCCTCATCTATTAATTCTGCGAAGCCAGAAAAGCTTACAGCACAGTGCTTAAAGTTAACTCCTCCTCCCCATTGCTCTTTTTCCTCATTCCTCATTTCAAAAGAACGGGTAAGATTAAAATTTAAAATCCGAGTAATTTTTTCACAAGCGTTTCTCATGTATTTATACTTTTTACCTTCTTGTATTTTACCTACGGGAACCACTACAAGAACAGGAATTTCAGAAAAATCGCATATTGCAAGATATCCCCCATTACGGCCGTACTGTTCAGGATTATCTTTAAGATTAATTGCCGCCTGAACAATTTTGTTCAGCAATTCCATATCAACCTTTGGAGTTGAATTATCAATAGAAGTTTGTGTATCCATTATATTTATTTTTAATTTGTTTAGCGAAACTTTACTATTTAAATTATATTTCGTCAATTCGCCTTATAAGGTTTTATATATGAAAACCAA
>DAORIO010000040.1:0-2542 GCA_035438585.1 Minisyncoccota bacterium
TAAAATACTGGTGTTGCTCCGGTTTTGTCGTAGATGTAGGTGGAGCCTTGGCGTCGAACTTTGAATTTCAGACTTTCAGTTGGAGTTACGGTAGTCGATGGATATGTATCCCCTCCGAAATCTATTTCAGCCAAAGATTCTTCGGCTGCATTACCTTGATAATTAGACCATGGATTTTCCATACCAGTTATAACAAATCGGTTAGCCCCATTTTGCTTTCTTGCAACAACAAGTTGTCCTGGATTTCCAGTATAAAATCTAAAGCCAGGATTTGTATCAGGTGGATAAACCAAACGTGTAGTATCCCCTTTCATCATTTTTCCATTTTTAAGAATATCTTCATAGTAACTTGTTACACCTTGAGCGTAAGAAGGAATTGACGCTTGCCAAACATAATTTTCTGGATAAAGATTATCTGCAATATTAGACTCTATGTTGAATACACCTGGGTAAAAAAATTCGGCACCTGTTGCAGCTAAAACCTTAGTAAAACCAAGCATTTGGGCTGGTCTAACGTTATTCATCTCAACTTTATCCCAACCAGCTGATATAAATGGAGAATACAAATTGTCTCCGGCTGCCAATTCTCCGTTTCTACTATTTACAACCCATTGCCAACCGTGCCAAGCACTACTCCAATATTTCCAATTCCAAGGATATCTAATATAAAAGTCTGGTGTTGAATAGTATATACCATTAATTGGATCATTAACTTTTCTTGCTTCTGTCCATTTATATTCGTATATATGTTCTCCTTCAATAGCATATTCTGTAAATGTTGAATTTGAAACAGCTGGAACACTTTTTATTGCATCTACATAAGCTCTTTCATTTAGATAAAACTGTCTTGCAACATAAGTATACGCATCAAGACCGGATGCATTTTTTGCTGCCAAAACAGCTGGGTCGTTATTGACTATATTTGTTGTACTTTCTGCTGTATAAGGAGGAAATACTTCTCCATTATCGTTAATGATGTCTATTGCCCTTGTTGGATATTGGGCAACTCTATTTGGAATAGAATTTAAAACTGTCTGGATATGACCCTTCGCCGCTTCGCCATCTGGGGCATAACTTGAAAGATATGTAGAAACAGGTCTCCAGCGTTTATCTGTTGTTACATTTCCATTAGGATCTAAAAACTGACCAGATGAATTTTGTAGATAGTGAGTGCTTGGTAAATTTTGAGAAGAAATACAAGATCTTCCGCAAGCTGAAGTATAGAGCTGTGCTCTAAACGAAGTTGCCGCAATTGGTATAAAGTTTGCCCCAGGTGTAATGTATTGTTGTTCATTTGCCAAAGCTTGATCTGCTGCCGAAAATCCGTTTGAGCTACCTGTGTTATTTGTAACTTGAATATGATAATTCCATTTTGTGGCAAGCTGTCTATTTATGTCTTTTGATTTTGAATGATTTGTTGTTGTGTTACCAATAGACGCACCAGAAATACTTGAAGATCCCAAGTTTGAAAGATAATCATAAGCTAACCAATTACCGACATTTCTAATTAGTGTGTTTGAAGATTTATATCTTGGTAATGGGTATGTTTCAAGTTGATCAATAACAGAAACACTAACTCCTGGTGTTTGCCCTGATGAAGATGCCAAATTTGTTCCAGCCATAAAATCAAGAGGATTATAGACTCCAGCAACTGAATCTGCGGCAGGAACATTTGTGATTGAAGTAACTGTTGAATACGTAAGACCCGAACTTGCATTGTTGTAGTGTTCTAATATCAAGTTAGGAGGTAAAGATTTGTCATACAGAGCAATTTGATCCAAAGAACAATTACATTGTGTATACTCAGCAGAATTCATGCCAGAAAATTTTACTGCACCGCTAGTAGAAATAGCAGTATTAAACGAATACCCTGAAGGTAATTGTCCATCTATCCAAAATTGAACCTTCTGAGAAGATGAAGCTGGATCATACTGAACAACGAAATGATGCCAGTTTCCATTTGCGATATACGCAAGAGACTTTCTTCCTGCTTCATCTAAGTTTATATAAGAATCAACACCATTCATTACGAGTTTCCATCTAGCCATACTTCCATTTGGATTTCCACCAATTGGTGTTTGAAACTCTAGTTTAAAGTTAGAGCCGAAAGAAAAGATTGTTCCCGCTTCAAATGTTTTTGATGGTTTAAATAAAAATTCAACAGCCCATCCACTAGCTGAAGGTGTTATATTACCAGCAGTATTACCAGACCCAGATAGATCTATGTAATTACCAACCTTTCCACCTGTTTTTGGGTTCCAGCTGATTGCCTCTGTTCCACCAAACTGTTGAGATCCAATTGTAGGAGTTCTTTGTCCAGAAGAAGTTGTATCTGAAAATTCCCAATAACTTACTGGTGTTATTGGACTTGTTATAGCAGAATAAGTAGCTGCCTTTTGGCTATTATTTAATATTTGTGGATCAATAGGAGAAATTACCTTTGAAAACAAAAAAACCGCGATCACAAAAAATGATAATAATAATGCCTTATTTATTTTTTTCATAATAGCAGTTAATCTACCTGTAAATTGACTATCAGTCA
>DAORIO010000041.1:0-2420 GCA_035438585.1 Minisyncoccota bacterium
TAAAATACTGGTGTTGCTCCGGTTTTGTCGTAGATGTAGGTGGAGCCTTGGCGTCTTGAATTAAATTTCAACGACTCACCAGAAAGAGAAATACTAACTGGTGCAATTTCTGGAACGGCGCCATCCATGTTTGTATACTGATTTAAATTACTAACAATTAAATATTTATTTGCTGAATTATCTTTTCTAATTGTAGTAAACGCATCCATTCTACCACTCTTAAAAGCATATCCAGGTGTAGTACTAGAAGAGGCATAATCTAGCGGTAAATCGCCAGTCATAATATTGCTATTTTTATAAAATGAATCTACATAACTAAATACAGCTTGAGAATAAGAAGGTATCATATTTTGCCAAATTTTTTGAGCAGGCCATCCATCTTCATTAGTTCCAACTCTATTAAAGTATCCAGTGTGGAAAAATTCAGAACCCATGTTGTTTATGTTTTTAGAAAGACCCAACCATTGCCCAGGTGAAATATTTAACTCTGCTTTTAAATCCCAACCAGGAGACATGTATGCACCGAAGAATTTATCTCCTGTTGCCTGTTGTCTTCCCATAACTTTTTGAATAAAGTACATTCCATTCCAAGCAGATATTTTACTTCGCCAATTAGAAGGCCATCGTGGATAAAAGTCAGGTGTTGCGTAATATTGACCATTTATTGGTGACTGCATTTTTCTTGCTTCACTCCATTTAAATCTTGTTGCTTCTTCATAACCATCAACAGCGTATTCCAAATATTTAGAGCCAGCAAGTCCTTGAATTGACAATATTACATCTCTGTAGGTTTGATTTGCCATATCAGAAACCATTTTTGCAACATAAGTTTGTGCATCCATTCCAGAAGAACTTATCGCAGAACTTACGGCAGGGTCAGAATTTAAAGCACTTGTTTCATATTTAACTAAAATTTCACCATTTTCACTTATCAAATCAATCTTAGGCACTGGTTTTGTTAGCTGGCTCACAACGCTATTTACCATACTTTTCATTGCGTTACCGTCAGGTGTATATTGAGAAAATTGTGAACTAAGCGGTCTCCAAACTTTTGAAGTTGTAACATTGCCGTTTATATCAATAAATTGCCCAGATGCATTTTGCAAATAATATTGATTACCAAACCCCTGGTATTTAAGACATGGTGTATTTGATCCTCCCCCACAAGTTGAAGACCCTGATAACTGAGCTCTAAGTATAACCAACTGTGTTGGTAATGTTGGATTTGAATTTGAATAACTTATCAATCCTGGAACACCAGAAACACCAGTGTCTAGATTACTACTAGTAAGACTTGGCGCTAAATCCAAATAATAATTCCATTTTGAAGCCATTTCACCAGCAATCGCAACACCAGCTTGAACCTGAGCCGCAGAATGTGTGTATGTAAAATCTGTCGGTGTAAAATGCGCCAAATAATCTAAGTCATTCCAGTTAAAATTCCTAAGCAAAGTGTGTCCAGTTTTGTATCTAGGAAGCGGAACACTTTGAAGTTGATTGAGTACAGTTGGTGGAGTTGTTGAATATGTTGTGTAAGGAGAAGTGCCTAGTTGAGCTCCTGGTAAATAGTCTAGAGGATCAAAAGAAGCAGAAACAGCTTGTGGATTAGGCGTATTTGTAATATTTGTAACCCAAGAATAAGATTGTCCATTTACAATAGAATCTAAATATTGTTGATATATCAGATTCCCTGGCAAATCATTACTCCACAAAGCAAATTGATCGATAGCTCCGATGTACCTTCTTTCGGCAGTACTATTGCCAAAAAACTTTATATCACCATTTGAAGATTTTATTTTATTTGTATTTGGAACTGTCTTGGAAAAACCAGAAGGCAATAATCCATCTACCCAAACCTCTTTCACACCATTTGAATATTTAAAAACCATATGGTGCCAATTTCCATCATTATAGTAAGCTGGCGATTTTGGACCAACACCATCTAGTGCTATCTGAAAATCATCAGAAACTGAATTTGTTCCCGTTGTTCCTGTTGTTGAAAACTTTATATATGGAACTGAAGTGCTAGCAACAGGGCTTTCAAATAACACAGAAAAAGAATTATCTGTTGTTGTTATAAAATTAGAAACTAAAATATCACTTGGTTTCCAAATAAACTCAACAGCAAAAGAAGTAGAAGGAGAAGATGGGGTCTTTCCAATATTTTGATAACACCCCGAATTACTTGTGTAATTCAAATACTTTCCAACTGGACCATTTGCTGTTTGAACAAAAGAGCAACTTGTTCCATCTGTAAAAGAGGATGATCCAATTGTTGGCGTATTCCAAGGTGTTCCCTCAAATTGCCAGTATGTATATGGCTGAATTGGAGTTGTTACGGCGTTGTATGTTGCAGCCAATTGCCCACCAAAAAATCTAGATAAATTAAATGGTGACAAAAAATCTATAACTAATAAAAT
>DAORIO010000042.1:0-1986 GCA_035438585.1 Minisyncoccota bacterium
AACTAAACTCTTCTTCCATCTCATGCTAACTCTATCTTCCATCTCCTATCTTCTTTCTTCTTCTCTTCTATATCTCATATATGTTACTTAAATGATGTGGTTAAAAATGGCCATTCAAGCAAATAGAGCAAGAAAAAGAAGAAAAAAGAAAAACTGTTTACTTAGATTTTTCCAATCAAAATAGACGAAAGACTCAGTGTATATATAAGGTGTGCAACCAACAATCTTCATTGGAAAAAATATTTTTCTCATTCCTTCGCGTTTTTATTTTTTGTCACTATTTATAATAAAGACAAAGAAAATGACAAATAAAGAATTGGAAGAACAAAGAAAGAAGATTGAAGAAAAGACACTCTTCATTTCTTGGGCCATCTCAAACGATGCTCAGATCGATCAAATAACCCACAGCACAGATCGCTTCACAAACTGGGATGTGTGCTTTACAAGCGGCCAAACGCAACAAAAAGTAGTATGTGAAATGAAGAAGAGGGGTTATAGCAAACAAATATACGATACACAACTCATAGAAAAATATAAGTGGGACTTTTTGATGAGTCTTCACACGGCAAGGCCAGAACTCCTTCCGCTTTATCTCATAATTTATCCACTTGAAGGGAATGGTTATATGTCTTTGGAGTTTGATCTTCGTTATGTTGCTCAACCACAATGGGAAACGCAACAGCACTGGGCTGACAATACACGCACAAAAAAGGTTGATAAGCTGGTTGGCTATATCAGCAACGATCAGGCTACAAGGAGGGCTTTGAAATGAATATAACAACAAAAGATATGGATGAGTTCTATTCTGTGATTACGATGGAACTTGGAAACTCATACATTAACTATGCGAATAAGTATCTTGCTACAAAAAAAAGTAGCAAACCCCATATAATATTGGATGGTGAGCGTCACGAAATAATTGCTGACTCAATGATTGCAACTGCAAATTTTTATCTCAAGACGAATAAGAAAGATAAAAAGGAATGGGAAAAATATTTTTATGTTACAATTTCAAACATAGTTAAAAAGAAGTCATTCCCAAAAAGTAAAATTTTGAACTTTGTAGATGACTATTTTGATTATAATTTCATTGATGAGTTTAAAGATCAAGCTTGGAATGATTTTTCTATAAAATCTGATGATCAGTTAAAAGAATGTTTAGTTAGCTTTTATAAAAATGATATTAACGAACAACTTGCTGAAAACCAAAAAGACGATTCAAAAAGAATGAGCGATCTTGTAACAATGAATGAGATCGATAATTGGTTGAAAGAGAGGCTACGCCAGGGCAAGATAGTGCCAATTGATTATTCTATTTTTAGGGTAAGACATATTTTGGGCAGGACTGTTATTGAGATTGCTGAGAAGCTCGGATACAGCAAATCTTTTGTGAGACTTCGTTGCAACAACATCAAAAACTATATAAAGGAGGAATTGAAATATGAATTTAATGATTGAAATTATCGCTTTGGCTACTTTTGCTAATATTTTTACTTGGCATTCTATGGAAATTAGCAACTTCTTTTTGGATAGATTGAAGTTGAACTTCAAGCCTTTCTCATGTAATGTGTGTTTGGCTTTTTGGTTATGCTTCCTTAGTCACTTTTTTTTAATGGGTTTCCAGCCAATTGAGGCGCTTTTTGTTGGTTTTTGTGGATATCTGGCCTCGCATATTATTTTTTTAGTTCTAAACAAAAACAAAATCTAACCAAAAAACATATTTATTTTCAAATGGAACACCAAGAAAAAAAACAACTAGCCGAAGAAATTTGCAAAATGTGCAACGAAGGATTTGTTGATGCTTCATATCTTGCTATGCTTCTTACCAAGCTTGTAGGCCAACCAAGAATTGCGACCTGCAATTGCACTTCAGTTGTTGGCAGACTTTGTAATGAAGCAAGAGTAATCTTATCACAACTTTAACACAATATAATGTCAAGACCTAAACCATTAACAGAAGCTGATATTACGTTTTCGGGCGCTGTC
>DAORIO010000043.1:0-1940 GCA_035438585.1 Minisyncoccota bacterium
CGTCTAATGGTAGGACACATCCCTCTGGAGGATGGTATTGGGGTTCGAGTCCCTGACCGGCAGCTCGAGGCGAAGCAGAGAGCTTCTGGTCAGCAAGTGAACTGCTTCACTTGCGTAGGGATTCGAAAGGGTTTTCGTTATTTGTGAAGAATCTTTTTATGAACAAATCGAAAACCACCCGCGACGGTAGTCGAGAGTCCCTGACCGGTAGCCAACTTGTGCTAGCACGAAGAGCGTTAATGTAAAACTTGTCTAATTTTACATAGACTTAGTAAAAGTTATGAAAGTTATATAATACAGAAGATGACTAAAGAAAACTTTATACAAATCTTACGAATTGTAGCTTCGAGGGACACTAGTGCAGATTCTGAAAATTGGACACCGCAAAATCCATTGTGGGGACATTGCGCTGTTGTTTCGTTACTTGCACAGGATTATTTTGGCGGAAGTCTCGTTCGAGGTTCTCTTGCAGGGAATAGTAAATATTCTTATCTCAGGTCGCATTATTGGAATTTGCTATCGAGTGGCGAGGAAGTTGATTTTACCTCAGGGCAATACGCAGATCTTAATTTCAGTGATTTGCCCAAAGAGTCACGAGATCGTGATCATGTGTTGAGTTATCCCAATACGCAGAAACGATACCTGCTACTTAAAAATAATTTTGAGAAGTCTGCCCGAGACGCGTTGATCTAGTAAATTTTCCGAATAGCTATTCGGGCAAGCGGGGTAATGTTATAAAATGGTTCTGTCCTAAGACCGCCAGCTTAATTTAATAAAGAGTACGTAGTATAACAATAAGAAATTAAAAAGACCTCATTTTATTAATGAGGCCTTTGGTTGTGTAAATTCACATCTTAGACACGGATCCCAGTATGTGTTTTGGGGAATTTGGGTGATTTGCAAAAGAAAAGTTAATCCCAGCATCTTCAAGTAAATTTGGGTTTTTTATTTTTTCTTCAAACAAGACCATAATTTGGCTTGGTGTTAATGTTTGGTTGGTTAAAACTTTTCGAAAATAATAATCATTTTGAGTGGTTCGAGTACCAGAAATAATAAGTTCAAGTATCTCTCCAGAAATACTACAGTGTTCCAGAAATTCTTCAAAGTCAGAGTGCTCTTTTTCAAGATCTTCATCTTTAGAATTTTCGGCAAATGCATTAATTATTTTTTTGATTTTTTCAGCAGTCCAATCCAGTCTGCAAACTTTTGATTTTGAAGGTTCTTTTCGCATGGTTTTTTGTTTTGATGTAATTTTATCCAACTCTATAGTAAAATAATAAACGTGTCAAAATTAAAATACACTTATGAAAACATATAAAACAATTGACGAATATATTAAAAGTTTCTCAAAAGAGGAACAGGAAAATTTGAAACAAATGCGAGCTTTGGTTTTGAAACTTGTGCCACACGGAGAAGAAGCTATTCGATATGGTATGCCGACGCTTCGTTTGAATAATAAAAATCTTTTACACTACGCATCATTTAAGAACCATTTTGGATTTTATCCAGCGCCGTCTGGTATAAAAGCTTTTCAAGAAGAATTATCAAAATATAAAACTTCAAAAGGGGCAATTCAATTTCCAATCGATAAACCTTTACCAAAATCACTCATAACCAAAATTGTGAAGTTTAGAATTAATGAAGTTTTGATTAAAAAATAATATTACTCCCTTTCTATTTCTTAAAAATAATGTAAAGTAGTTAATCTATGGCTCACGGAGACGTATTAGTACGATTTGAAAAAGTTTCATTTGAATATGGCCCAAACAAACCTATTTTAGATAGTGTGGATTTTTCTATTCGCCGAGGGATGAAAGTAACTATAATGGGGCAAAATGGTGCTGGTAAAAGTACACTATTTTCACTTATAACTGGCGCTCAAACTCCAGAAGAAGGAAAGGTTCATATAGTAGAGAGAACAACAATTGCTCTTTCAAGAC
>DAORIO010000044.1:0-1737 GCA_035438585.1 Minisyncoccota bacterium
TATATAATGGAAATACCTAGAGATATGCCTCCCTCGCATCAATTTTTCCTAGATGAAACAGGAGATCATGGGCTTACGTCCATTGATGAGCGATTTCCGTTATTTCTCCTTGCTGGGTGTTTGTTCTCGGAAGAGTCATATACAAAAGTATCCAACGAACTCAATCAGTTAAAATCGGACATTTTCGATTCAACAGATGTGATTTTGCATTCGCGCGATATACGAAAATGCGAAGGTGCGTTTCAAGTTCTATTCGATTTAGAAATAAAAAAGCGATTTTACGAGCGCTTGAATCAGATTCTTTTTGAAGCCGATTTTAAAATAATTGCGGCTTCAATTGATAAAAAGAAACATCTTGAAAAGTATGGACCCAGTGCTGACGACCCATATAAAATCAGTCTTTCCTATATACTCGAACGTTTAGTGTTTTGTACTGACAATGGAAAATCTACTACGAATACTGTTGGAATTACAATTGAACGGCGCGGTAAAAAAGAAGACGGGCAACTACTCGCTCATTACAACCGAGTGAGCGATAAAGGAACTTTCTATGTTAACTCTCCACGTTTTAAATCTCGCGTAGTTTCTTTTGAGATGAAGTTAAAGCGAGAAAATATACTTGGTCTCCAAATTGCGGATTTGTGTGCTTACCCACTTGCACGACATATGCTAAATACAGGTGAACCTTATATTCCGTACGAAATTATTTCTAAAAAACTCTACTGTAATTCAAAAGGAGAAACGAATGGATACGGACTTAAATCTTTTCCATAAAAAGCAAAGAGTCCCCGGAGGGACTTCTTGCCGACTGGGGACACCCCAATCCGTACGTGAATTATAGCAAAAAGACCTAGATAATCAACTTTATCCACACGCGCAAATTAAGCCCTAAATTAGGGCTTAATTTGTTCTTAATTCTTTCTTATCGCTGATATATAGGTTTTATACAGCACTAGCCCATCAATTCTTTTCCTTGCTTAATGGCCAATGCGGCTGCCCACATGCTTCTGTTGGATAGACCGCGCAACGGAGCTTGATATTGCCCAGCAAGTTCATTAAGACGCTTTGCTATTTCAAGAAATGATTGTGTAAGACCTTGCTCAGCATTCAGTTTTTCAACCAACTCCTTAGATTCAGGGGTGTCTGGGAAAATGTCCTCTTTGTTGAATGTGCTAAGAATCATTCTCTGGACTTCAGATTTTACGTCAACTCCAAGTTTTTCACGAACAGAGAAATAATCGCTATTTGGAGGGAAAGGATGGTTATCTTTATATGCCTGTATCTTTGCTAACAATTCAGATACCTTTCCCAATATTTCATCCAGAGGCATTTCTTTTGATGTGGTCGCTAGATTTGAGAAGGTATAGTTCTCATAAAAAATATCTTCCAACTCTTTATCAATTCCGTTGATTTCATAACCTTGATTATTTCCTATACCATCCGTGAGATAACGAATGTTTTTCGTTGCAAGAGTCTGAGAAAGAAGCCAAATATGTGCGTCCATTATTGTTTGCGCACCCATTAATGAAAGTTCAGAAGTATCCATACCAAGACTTTCATATGTATAAATGGCATTTCGTATCGAATCTGTGTCTGGGCTCGTGGAAAAGCCTACATATTTTTTAGCCTGTTCTATTTGTGCAGCTTTTTCATTTCCTCCTGCTTCTGGATTTGTCATATTAATCATTATACGTCAATTCGACCCTCGGGGATTGTCGATTGTTTGTGGGCCAAAAC
>DAORIO010000045.1:0-1663 GCA_035438585.1 Minisyncoccota bacterium
CGATTCCCCGTAGGGTCACCGCAACAAAAAAGACTGAACTGCTTCAGTCTTTTTTGATTTACGGTGAAGGCGCAAGGTCATGTCTTTGACAGACCGAGCCGGGGTCGCGAACACTTAGTCCACGCAGTATGCGAAGTATATGAGTAGACTTAGTGATTTGTGACCACACAAACTATGCACGCAAAGCGTACAGATTAAAAGACTAAAAAAAGTTTTGAGGGAGGTTCCCCGTAGAGTCACAAAATATTATGAGGATTTTTTACCCCTTTAATAGTGATACAACTTCTTCAGATTGTACTAATTGCACATCCACAATTCGTGCGAGATATTCAACTGCTTGTTCTTTGTTCTGAGAAACAGTTTCAGTCAAATCTTCAATAAGATAGGTGTGGTATCCGCGCCATGCACCGCCTATGGCTGTATGAGTAACGCAGACATCTGTGTTCACTCCACATAGGAATATCTGCTCAATGTTATTTTGTTTCAATAATTCATCAAGATTGGTTTCATAAAATGCGTCGAAATAATGTTTCTCTAAAATAATAGAGTTCTCAGGAAGAACAAGATTATAAAGCTCGTGTCCCCATGTTCCTGTAAGTGCAGTATTTGCATATCGTTTCTGCGCGCGCTTTTCTTTATAGTACCCATTATAGTTTTCTATATCATAATCGCTCTGTATTGAAAATATTTTACCCCCTAAAGTATTAAAGCCGTTCATAAGCTTCTGGATCTTCGGAGCAAGCAGCTGGGCCTTTTCCAGGCGAGTATCTGCAAGTTTTGTTGCTACTATCCCTTGCGGATGAACAAGATCATTTTGGTAATCAATTACTAATAAAGCTGATTTTTTCATATATATAATATATATATATATTATATGCTTTTATATAGATGAAGGCTATTTATAATTAGGTTCCAAAACTCCCTACAAAAAAAACCGCGCTTGCGCGTGGTTATCGGTGTTTTATGACCCGTGAGATACATTTGGCTACCCATTCATTTGGATTGAGCTCCTGTTGTACTGTGAGCAAAAATTCACTTTCACATTGAGAAAACAACTTGCGCTGATTTCTGGATCTTTGAATATAGCCTTCGAATGTTTCATCGGCCAAATCGACGTACATATTTTCAAAGTTTCTTACCACAGTATTTTCTAAGGAATCAATAAAAATATTGAACATCCTGTTTCGGTAATAATCCAAAAGATAGGACAGGGTTTCCATGTGTGGCAAAACCAAAAGCTGAGACTTACCTTTTTTTCTTTCAATTTCTTCTGATATAGAAGTAAATTCAACTTCTGCACCCAAAAAAACATAGGCTTTTGATGCCAAAATCATAGATGAACAAAAGTTGTTTTGAGGTAAAAGTCCTACCAAAATTTCAACAATTTTTTCATTTGCAGCCCTGTCTGGGCCACAGATACACAAGATATCTCTTTTCATTTTTATTTTTTCTTTACCTTACCACAACTTCCAAAAAAGGCAATTTTTATAAAAAATGTAAATAAAAAAACCTTCCACCAAATTGTGAAAGGTTTTGTAAAATACTTAAACTTCCTCTTCCCTCTTGAAGAATAGGTTAAGAGTGCGAGGACTTAGACCTAAGCGCATTGCTTCAAAATCAAGCAAATCATTTGGCTTCAACCGGCTACAACTACAGCTCCCAT
>DAORIO010000046.1:0-1600 GCA_035438585.1 Minisyncoccota bacterium
TTTTGCCAGCAGTTTTGCCAGCTTTAAAAGCAGCAGCACTTGCTGAAATCGAAAAGCTTAGTAGCGAAGTTTAATATTATTAACAGGAGAATGGCCAAGAGATATTCTTGGCCAGGTACGAGCATGGCTATTTGTAAATATACAAATAAAAAAATATTAGACGCGGCAAAAACATGCTCTTCCAAAAGAGAATTTAGGTCTAAATTTAACGGAGAGTATCAGGCGGCACACAGGAAAAAACTTATCGATAAAGCGTGTGCGCATATGGTTGCTCTTGGTAGTCTTTCAAAAAGATATAACTATAGCATATTGTTCGATGACGGATCTGTATATACGGGAATTTCTTTTAATGTAGCAAAAAGGATTTCTAGACACAAAAATGGATTTTTACATAAAAAAATGATGGAAAACTCATATACAGTTTTTATACATGGAGACATTAAAGAACCCAAAGAAGCCGCAAATGATGAAGCACTGATATTGAAAGAGATTTATTCTTCTGGAGCCACTGTTTTGAACAGAATAAAAGCTGGTGGACTTGGCGGGTGTTTTAAAAAGTGGAGTAGGCCTAAAATAATTGAAGTTGCAAAAAAATGCGCTTCAACTAAGGAATTTGAACATAATTATCCAGGCGCATACTTAGCAGCAAGTAGGCACGGAATGTTAAAGAGTGGGGAACTTGACTTCCTCAGGAAATTCAAAAGACATAAGAATGAAGACATATTTAAAATAGCAAAAAATTTTAAAACAAGAGTTTCATTTAAAAAACAGCATAGAAAAGAATATGATATTGCGTGGAAGCGTGGAATATTAGACGATGTTTGCTCTCACATGCAATATGTTTGTAAACCAAAAAGAGGAACAAATGACAGCTTGGCTTAGTAAACTTAGCTCACTAATAAACCTTTCCGGTCTCAAGGGCTGGCTGATAAAGCAAGCCCTGCGCTTCGGAGGTTCACTGCTCGCCGAGTGGCTAAAAGAGTTGGAGCGAAAAGCCAAGCGGTCTGCAGAGCAAGAAAAAGCAAAGCAAGAAATGGACAAGGTAAATGCTGATCCTGACAAATCAGCAGAGGACAGGGCCAAGGCTTATGAAAACTACATAAATAGTGGGCGGTAATTATGTTTAGACCGCCGTTGTTTTTTCTTTTCACAGTTGTTTTGTTATTTATAGTTTTGGCTACTGTCAGTTGTGCAAGTGGATCTTTTCCAGAATTTCCAGATGAAATAAAAGATCATTACTTGGTCGAAGTAAGAGACGAAGAAATGCATCAAGATGTTATCTTGGCAGTCGTAAATCCAGAAGAAGTGCCAGAGATGACAGAGGTTGTAAGGTGTATTCACTTCGAAATCGTTAGTAAAATTCCTTATAAAATTAAGTTTAAAGCAATCGAACCAATGAAAGAGTGCAACGGAGTTGGAGGATATAAACCAAAGGACTCTGTTAGTCTTTTAAATTGGATTGATGACGTTAAAAACTGGGCTGATAAAAGAAAGAAGTGCTTTAAGTAAATGGCTTTCACGCTAACAACGCTCGCACAAGATGCGGCTCAAAAGACTAATAAGCTTCCGCAATTGGTTCTAGAGATCGATGGCGTTGATA
>DAORIO010000047.1:0-1585 GCA_035438585.1 Minisyncoccota bacterium
ATTTACCTTAAAAAGCTCCCAAGATTCTTTAAAATTTTGTCTTAATGAAATTTTTTCGTTCATATGTTTATTATAATACTTATCTTTTAATTCGTCGCGCCTATACTTTGCAAACTTTCAACTTTTTACTCATTCTCCGGTTTATCAAGAGTAATGGTCTCAATATCAATACCAGTCCCAGCAATACGCATAACATCTTTGTCGACTTTCTTTAGTTCTTTGTTTGATGCATTGAAGTGATTTATGGTTGTCCCCAAAGATGCGCCGAGCTTTGCATGATACTCTTCATAACTCTTCCAATGCTTTCCAAGCTCGCCAACACGCTTGATAATGTCTTTTGCACTCTCTTCTATCTTTAGAGCTCTTAGGCCTTGTAAAACCGTCTGAAGGTATGCCAAAAATGAGGTAGGAGAAACAATGATCACTTTATATTTTCCAGCAGCTCTTTGAATTAGATTTTCTGTATCTTCACCTTGTATTGCTCCAATTTTGTTTATAAGTAGATCGTAATAAATCGCCTCATGTGGAATAAACATAAAAGCAAAATCCATCGTACCTTCATTTGGACGAATATATTTAGCTGTTTCCATTATTCTATTTTTCAAATCATTTACAAAAACTTTTTCAAGTCTATCACGCTCTTGCTGATCATTTGTTTCAATTATTCGATTGTAGTTTTCAAGAGAAAATTTTGAATCAATAGGTATTATTTGATCTTTTATTCGAACAATAGCGTCTACAATCTCTCCATCAGCAAATTTATATTGCATTTCAAAACTCTCTGGCGGAAGAGCATTTTTCAAAAGTGTTTCAAGGTAATATTCGCCCAATATTCCGCGTTGCTTTGGATTTTTCAAAATATCTTGCAAACTTTTCAATTGCTCTGTAAAAGAAACGACTTGCTTGTTTGTTTCGTCGAGCCTTGTAAGACGCTCTGTAATATCCCGAATAATTTCTTGAGAGTTTCGGCTTTGGTGCATTAGATTTTCTCGCATACTTTTATCACTTTCTCCGAGTTTTGTATCTATTGTGTTTCGCAAGTCGTTAATTTGATTTATAAGCAAATTCAAACCTGTACCATCAGTTTTTGGACCAGCGCGTTTGAATAAAAAAGCGACAACAAGACCCAAAATAATCCCTCCCAAAATATATAAAGCAATCATGATTAGAATTATAACAGATTAACAAAGAGGGAATTGCTAACATTGACAATACGAGCAAAAACATTGTATTATATTCAAAACCTTAAAATCAAACAGCTATGAACTTACGAAAAATCTTATTATTACTCTTTGCAGGCGCAATTCTTTTCTCATTTTCTTTTTCTTTGTACTTTCAATTTAGCAAAAACAAGAAAAATGAAACTAAAAAAGATGACTTGTCGTTTGTGGGTTACATACCAAAAAACGCAGTACCTGTAATCTCATTTGAAAGAATCCTAACAGGGGACGGGGAGAATACCGAACGAGTTAAAATTGGAAGAATACCAATTATTCTCGAAGATGGTAAAAAATATACAGGTAAATTTTTGGCTCATGACATTTGGCCTGGAGCTTATTTGGTGATTTACAAACACTCTAATTCG
>DAORIO010000048.1:0-1574 GCA_035438585.1 Minisyncoccota bacterium
ACACGAAAGAGCTGCTTGGTGAGTTTTTACAAGAAAATTTTCCTACTTTTGCAATCATTTTTTCAAATGTCGTAACAAATCCAATTAGCTACCTGTAAGTAATGGAAAATCAAACAGTTGCACAAAAACTAGAAGCATTAGTAAAATTACAATCCATAGATTCAAAACTGGACGAACTTAAAAAACTGAGAGGGGATCTTCCCGATGAAGTGCAAGACCTGGAGGACGAAATGGAGGGTTACCGCACCCGACTTAGCCGTTTTGAGGCTGAATTGAAGGAATTAGAAGAGGCAATTAAGAAGAACAAAGAAGGCATTAAAGAAGCAGAAAAGCTGTCCAAAAAATACATTGAGCAGCAGAAAAACGTAAAAAACAACAGAGAATTTGATGCCATTACCAAAGAAATAGAACTGCAGGAATTAGAAGTTCAGATTTGCGAAAAGAAAATTAAAGAGTCAAAAGAGAAAATAGACTCCAAAAAGGCTGAAATAACTACTATTGAGACACTTATTAAAGAGAGAGAAGAGGATCTTCAGAACAAGAAAGACGAACTGGATGGGATTCTGAATGAAAGCCAGGAAGAAGAGAAAAAGCTTTTGGTGGAAAGAGAGAAGGCGACTAAGAAAATAGAAGACAAACTTCTTAAGCATTATAATCGACTGAGAACAAACTTATCAAATGGCTTAGCCGTTGTAAGGGTGGTTCGCGGTGCGGCCGAGGGTTGTAACATCATCATCCCTCCGCAAAAAATAGCTGAGATCCGTGAGAAGAAAAAAATAGTTATAGACGAACACTCAGGAAGAATATTGGCCGATGTTGACTTGGGCTCCATGGAGGAGGAACCAAAACCAAAAAAAGCAGCACCGGTAAAAAAAACCAAAAAAGTTGAATAAGACAGGAATCATAAAAAACATAAAGAAGGCAGGTATAACCACTTGCCTTTTTTTATTTTCAATGACTTCGTTTGCTACCGATCTTATCTGGCAATTTGACCCCGAATTACAAAAGGCCTATAATTTGGTCTTTTCCATGCAACAGGATAAGGCCACTGAATACCTGAAAAAAATCAAGACCAACGAGTTTCATAAACTCTACGTTCAGAGCCTGAACGAAACTATTTATATCCTAATAACGGAAGATAATAAAGGCTTTGAGCAGATTGATGAGCGATTCAAAGCTCGATTAAAATACCTGGAAGGTCTTCCCGTTGGACCAGAAACTCTTTTTTTACAAGCCGAACTCAATTTGCAACGAGGCTTCTGCTTTCTAAACCTGGGCGAGGAGTTAAATGCTGTAATGTCGATTCGAAAAGCCTATCAGTTTACGAGCGACTGCCTGAAGAAATATCCAACCTTTATTCCCATCAAAAAAACCAGTGGCGTTATACAAGTAATGTTAGGCTCTGTACCTGAAAAGTACAAATGGTTTGTAAGCTTATTAGGCATGAAAGGCTCGGTAGGCACAGGGCAAAAGCAATTTAACGAACTCAGGAATTCAAAATCTTCGCTGAGCATGGAGGCGACCATTTTGTTTTATACCGTAAAAGGGTTTCTCAACCAGCAATTCCCGGAAGC